>DASUHU010000307.1:0-20633 GCA_036273395.1 Candidatus Limnocylindrales bacterium | reverse complement strand
CGACCGTCTCGTCGGCGGAGCCGCCGGTCGCCGCGCCGGCGGGCTCGCCGGCCTCGCCATCGGTCCCGCCGGCCGACCCCGATCCGGCCGCGCCGTCCGACCCGTCGGGTCCGGGCTGGCCCGGACCGTCCATCGGGCTCGGGGCCTGATAGGCGGCCGTCGCAACGCGGGCGAGCGTGCCCTGGAGGGTCTGCATGCCGGTCTTGATCGCCTCGATGTCCGAGCCCTTCAGGGCCTCCCGGAGCGACGCGACCTGGGATTCCACCGCGGCGCGATCCTCGGCGGGAACCTTGTCGCCGAGGTCCCCGACCGTCCGCTCCGCCTGGTAGGTGAGCTGCTCGGCCTGGTTGCGGGTCTCGACCTCCTCGCGCCGCTGCTTGTCCTCGGCGGCGTGGGACTCGGCGTCCCGGACCATCTTGTCGACGTCGTCCTTCGACAGCATCGACGAGGCCGTGATCCGGACCTGCTGCTCCTTCGCGGTGGCGCGGTCCTTGGCCTTGACGTCGAGGATGCCGTTGGCGTCGATGTCGAAGGTGACCTCGATCTGGGGAATGCCCCGAGGAGCCGGCGGGATCCCGTCGAGGATGAACCGGCCGAGGGTCTTGTTGTCCGCCGCGAAGTCGCGCTCGCCCTGGAGGACGTGGATCTCGACCTGGGACTGGCTGTCCGAGGCGGTCGAGAAGACCTGCGACTTCGAGGTCGGGATCGTCGTGTTCCGGTCGATGAGCCGGGTCATGACACCACCGAGGGTCTCGATGCCCAGCGACAGTGGCGTGACGTCCAGGAGCAGGACGTCCTTGACCTCGCCGGCCAGGACCCCGGCCTGGATGGCCGCGCCGACCGCGACGACCTCGTCCGGGTTGACGCCCTTGTGGGGCTCCTTGCCGAAGACGCCCTTGACGAGCTCCTGGACCGCGGGCATGCGGGTCATCCCGCCCACGAGGATGACCTCGTCGATCTCGGACGACTTCAGGCCGGCGTCCTTGAGGGCCGCCGTGACGGGGCCCTTCGTCCGCTCGATGAGGTCCTTGACGAGGTCCTCGAGCTTGGCCCGCGAGAGGGTCATGACGAGATGCTTGGGGCCCGAGGCGTCGGCCGTGATGTACGGCAGGTTGATCTCGGTCGACATCGTCGAGGACAGCTCGATCTTGGCCTTCTCGGCGGCCTCCTTGAGCCGCTGGAGGGCCTGGGGGTCCTTCGAGAGGTCGATGCCCTGGTCCTTCTTGAACTCGGCCAGCAGCCATTCGATGACCCGCTGGTCGAAGTCGTCGCCCCCGAGGTGCGTGTCGCCGTTGGTGGCCTTGACCTCGAAGACACCGTCACCGAGCTCGAGGATCGAGATGTCGAACGTCCCGCCGCCCAGGTCGTACACGGCGATCTTCTCGTCGTGCTTCTTGTCCAGGCCGTAGGCCAGGGCCGAGGCGGTCGGCTCGTTGATGATCCGCTTGACGTCGAGGCCGGCGATCCGGCCGGCGTCCTTCGTCGCCTGGCGCTGGGTGTCGTCGAAGTAGGCCGGGACGGTGATGACCGCCTCGGTGACCTTCTCGCCGAGATAGCCTTCCGCGTCGGCCTTGAGCTTCTGGAGGATCATCGCGCTGATCTCCGGCGGCGAGTAGGTCTTGCCGTCGGCGAGCTTCACGAGGACGCCGTCGCTCTTGGGATCCTTGATGACCTCGTACGGAACGAGGCCCTTGGACCGCTTGACCTCCTCGTCGTCCCAGCGCCGGCCCATGAAGCGCTTGATCGAGTAGACGGTGTTGGCGGGGTTCGTGACCGCCTGGCGCTTGGCAAGCTGGCCGACGAGCCGCTCGCCGGTCTTCGTGAAGGCCACGACCGACGGCACCGTCCGGCCGCCCTCGGCCGAGGCGATGACGGTCGGCTCGCCGCCCTCCATGACCGCGACGACCGAGTTCGTCGTGCCGAGATCGATGCCGATGATCTTGCCCATCTGGTTCGTGACTCCTGCTGTCGATGGCTCAGTGGATCTGGGATTCGGTGGTGGGTTCCGCGTCGTCGGCGGCGGCGCCGCCCTCCGACACCGCGACGAGCGCGGGCCGGATGACGCGATCGCGGAGGCGATAGCCGCGCCGGAGCTCGTCGACGACGCGACCCTCCGGCAGGCCGGTGTTCGGGACGTTCGCGACGGCCTCGTGGTCTCGAGGATCGAAGGGCGTCCCGGGCGCGGCGTCGATCGGGCTGACGCCCTCGCTCTCGAGCAGCTGGCGGAGCTTCCGGTCGATCGCGGCGATGCCCTCGACCCAGGGGTCCTCGGCGATGCCCTCCGGCCGGCTCTCCAGCGCGAGGTCGAAGTCGTCCGCGAGCGCGAGGACCTTCCGGATGAGGCCCTCCGCCGCGAGGCCGAGGCTGGCCTCGCGCTCCTCGGCGGTCCGCCGCTTGAAGTTGAGGAACTCGGCCCGCTCGCGCTGGAGTGCGGCGAGGTACTCGTCCTTCGCCCGGAGGGCCGCCTCGAGCGCCGCCGGATCCGCAGGGGAGCTGGGGCCGCTGGTGCCCTTGCCGCCGCCTGCGCCGGTGCCATTCGCGCCGGTCGGCTTCCGAGGGGCGGCGGTGGTGTCGCGCCCGCCGGCTTCGCCCGCTGCGCCTGCAGGATCTGCAGCGCCTGCTGCGCCGAGGCGCATCTCGGCGTCGCGCGCGCGCCGGACTGCGAGGTCGCGCTCGCGGGTCAGGCGCTCGATCTCGCGGGCGAGGGTCGCCGGCGACGTGTCGATCGCCTCGGCTCGCTCATCCGCGCGGGTGCGGTGGACCGGTCGGACGGTGGGGCGGCCCGGGGGTCGGCGGAAGCGGTCTGTGGGATCCATGCGAATGTCCTGTGCGGTGGTGGCAGTGGTCAGTCGTAGAGATGGTCCACGAGCTCGTTCATGAGCCCGGAGACGAAGCGGACGGTCCCGATCGCCTCGGGATACGCGAGGCGGGTGGGACCGAGCACGCCGACGACTCCGACAGCGTGCCCCGGACGGCCATACGGCGCGAGCACCAGGGCGACCTCGCGCATGTCGGGCGCGACGTTCTCGTGGCCGATGAAGACGTTGACGGCGCCGGTGGAGGCCACCCGGCCGACGAGCTCGCCGAGGTACGACCGGTTCTCGAGGGCCGAGAAGACGCGCCGGAGCTTCTCGCTCTCGGCGAACTCCGGGGCGCCCATGACGTTGAGCAACCCGTCGCTGAAGACCTCCTCGACCGCCTCCTGGTCGTACTCCCGGAGCGTCCGGATGACGCGCTCGCCGACGCGGCCGATCAGGTCCGAGCGCGGCAGCCCGGGATCGAGCGACCGGAGGGCGGCCTCGGCCTGGGCGGCGGTGCGATTCGAGACGAGCTCGTTGAGGACGCCCGCGACGACCGTCAGGTCAACCTGGTCCTCGGGCGATTCGAGGTTTACCAACGACTGCTTGATCGCACCTTCGCGGAGGATGATCACGAGGCTTGCGAGCCGGTCGTTGATCGAGACGAGGTCGAGGCGGCGGACGCGTGCGGCGGCCGGCTTGGCCGGCGTGGCGAGGCCCGCGGCGCGAGTCAGTGATGCGATCGTGGACGCGGCCAGGCGGAACCACTCGCCGCTGGCGTACTCCACCTGCCCGAACTGGTGCCGGATCATCAGCTGGTTGACGTCGGGCATGAGCGCCGTCTCGATGATCGACTCCACGTACCAGCGGTAGCCCGCGTCGGTCGGGATTCGGCCGGCGCTCGTGTGCGGATGGGTCAGGAAGCCGGCCTGCTCCAGCTCGGCCAGGACATTTCGCACCGTCGCGCTGGACACGTCGAGACGGTAGCGCTCGACGAGCGCCTGGCTGCCCACCGGAATCGCGGTGGAGACGTAGTCCTCGATGACGGCCCGGAGGATCGCCTGGGAGCGAAGGTCCAGCGGGCCGATGGAGCGACGGATCCGACGCGCCACGCCCTGTTCTCTCCTGTGTCGGGGTTGTTAGCACTCTCCCTGCCAGAGTGCTAACCGTGTTGCCCGCATCGTACCGACGGGGCCCGCGAGTGTCAACGCGAGCGGCGACGCCGGGGCAGGCTCGCGTGCCTCGGAGCCGGCAGTGGGCGGGGGGCTCGGCCGCGGTCAGACCAGCCTGGCGAACAGCTCGTTGGACAGGAGCCGGCCGCGGGTCGTGAGCGCGAATCGGCCCTCCCCGATGCCCGCGAGGAGGCCGGCGGCGATCGCCCAGTCGAGGTGCGGTGCGAGTGGGCCGCGCTCCGCCGCGGCGGCGTCCACGCCACGGTCCAGCCGGAGCGCGAGGATCGCCGACTCGGCGGCCGCCGAGCGCGCGTCGAGCGACTCGGCGCCGCCGGGCGGGAGCCGCGGCGCCCGATCCGGAGTCGAGGGGTCGAGCGCCTCGAGGTAGGGCCCGAGGGCCGCGGCGTTCCATCGCCGGGTTCGACCATCGAAGGCATGCGCTCCGGGTCCGACGGCCTCGTGCGGCCGGCGCTGCCAGTACGCGAGGTTGTGCCGGCTCTCGTGGCCCGGCCGGGCCCAGTTGCTGATCTCGTAGCCGCGGAAGCCCGCCGCTCCGAGCCGATCGACCGCCAGCTCGTACATCGCGGCCGCTCGGTCCTCGTCCTGGAGCGGGCGACTGCGTGTCCGCCAGCGACGGGCGCCCGCGGTCGTCGGCAGGTGATCGCCGCCAGGCTGGGTCAGGCCGTCGCGAACCGGATCCTCGAGCGTGAGGGCGTAGAGCGACAGGTGATCCGGTTCGAGCGCCAGGGCCGCGTCGAGACTGGCCGAGAAGTCCGCGACCGACTGCCCGGGGATGTCGTACAGGAGATCGAGGCTGACGGACGGGATCCCGGCGGCCCGAGCAGCGGCCACGGTGGCTCGAACATCGTCGGCGCCGTGTCGACGGCCGAGGCGCCGGAGCTCGGGGTCCTGCAACGACTGCGCCCCCATCGACAGCCGCGTCACGCCCGCGGCCCGGAGCGCGCGGGCGTCCCCGCGCTCGTCGGGCCCGGGGTTCGCCTCGATCGTGGTCTCGGCATCGGCGGCGATCCCGTAGCGGCGCCGGATGACGTCCAGCAGCCGCCGAATGGCCTCGGGCTCGAGGAGGCTCGGCGTCCCGCCGCCGAGATACACGCTCGCGAGGGCGGGCCGCCGCGGTGTCCCGGGCGGCCCGAACGCGGCGTCGAGGCGGTCGGCGCGCAGCTGGAGCTCCCGCTCGACCGCCCGGAGGTACCGCCAGATCGAGCTGCGTGGCCCGCGCGTCGCGGCGCCGGCGACGACGACGAAGTCGCAGTACGGGCAGATCGAGACGCAGAACGGGACGTGCAGGTACAGCGCCACGGGTGGCGCGACGCGGATCGTCAGCGACTCACCCCGGCTCGTCGACCGGCGACCAGCCATCGGGCGCGGACCGCCGCTTCGCGACGTCCTCGACCTCCCGCCCGGGCAAGGCTGGCTGGCCCGCGTGGCCAGTCGTCAGGAAGATCGCGACCCGGGTGATCGCGTGGCCCAGGAAGGCCGCACCGATGCCCTGGGTGAGGACCGTCGCCCAGCCCGCGAGGATCCCGACGATGAGCGACACGAGGAACAGGTAGCGATCGCGCCCCGGCGCACCGAGACGCGTCGCGAGCGTGTAGGCGAACGCCTGCCCGAGGATCGCGAGGTTCGCGTCCAAGCCGGCGAGGAGGAGGAAGCCGAGGACCGCGCCGCGGAACGTGGCCTCGTCGATGAAGGCCGTGATGATCTCGTTCGCCAGCGCGCCCGGGTACATCGAGACATCGGGCAGTCGGAGCCGGCGGTAGTGGAACCACGCGACGCCGACCGCGAGGGCCACGCCGCCGAGGCCCAGGATGATCCCGAGGAACACGCCGCCGGCCCGGTCGCCGACGTCGAGGAACAGGTCCGTCGCGGGGGCCGGGTGGATCGCGATGATCGCGACCACGAGGGCCAGCCCGATGACGTACCAGGCCAGCCGCCGCGTCCAGGCCGACAGGCCCGAGACGCCCGCCTGCGGCTCGTCGTACTCGGCCGCCCCGAACCGCTCCGCGTCGAGGCGCAGCATGATCAGGAGCCCGGTCAGGGCGAGTGCCACGAGGACGCGAAGCGTCGTCTCCATGATCTCCCTCCCGCCGCCGAGAACGGTCCCTCGTCAGGCCTCGTCGGTTCGGAGCATCGCCAGGAAGGCTTCCTGCGGGATCTCCACGGACCCGACCCGCTTCATCCGGCGCTTGCCTTCCTTCTGCTTCTCGAGCAGCTTCCGCTTCCGGGTGATGTCGCCACCGTAGCACTTGGCCAGCACGTTCTTGCGCATCGCGCGGACCGTTTCCCGGGCAATCACGTGACTCCCGATGGCGGCCTGGATCGGGACCTCGAACAGCTGGCGCGGAATGAGCTCCTTCAGGCGCGCGGTCAGCGTCCGGCCGATCGCCGGCGCCTTCTCACGATCGACGATCGTCGAGAGCGCATCGACCGGCTCGCCGTTCACGAGCACGTCGAGCTTCACGAGGTCGCCCTGGCGGTCGCCGATCTCCTCGTAGTCGAGCGAGGCGTAGCCCGCGGTCCGGGTCTTGAGCTGGTCGTAGTAGTCGACGATCAGCTCGGCCAGCGGCAGCTCGAAGCGCATGAGGACCCGGACCGGGTCGATGTAGTCGAGGTCGACGAACGTGCCGCGGCGGCTCGTGGACAGCTCCATGAGCGGGCCGATGTAGGTCGAGGGCGTGACGATCGAGGCGCGGACCCAGGGCTCGGCGATCGACTCGACGTCGCCCGCCGGCGGCAGCTTCGCGGGATTGTCGACGCGCAGGCTCCCGCGGCCGTTCGTGAGCGCGACCTCGTACTCCACCGACGGGGCCGAGGCGATGAGGTCGAGGTTGAACTCGCGCTCGAGGCGCTCCTGGACGATCTCCATGTGCAGCAGGCCCAGGAAGCCGCACCGGAACCCGAATCCCAGCGCGACGGAGCTCTCCGGCTCGAACGTGAACGAGGCGTCGTTGAGGTGGAGCTTCTCGATCGCGTCGCGGAGCTCGGGGTAATCCTCGCCGGCGACCGGGTAGATCCCGGCGAACACGAGGCTCTTGGCCGGCTGATAGCCGGGCAGCGGCTCGGCCGCCGGTCGCTCGACGGTCGTGACCGTGTCACCGACCTGGGCCTCGCGGACCGTCTTGAGGCCCGTGGCGACGTAGCCCACCTCGCCGGCGGCGAGCCGCGGCACGGGCACGAGCTGCGGCCGGAACACCCCGAGCTCCAGGAGCTCGGCCTCCGCGCCCGAGGCCATGAGCCGGATCCGGTCGTGGGCGTGCAGCGTTCCGCTCTCGAGCCGGACGTACGCCACGACGCCCTTGTAGGGGTCGTAGTGCGAGTCGAAGACGAGGCCCTGCAGCGGCGCTGCAGCGTCGCCCCGCGGCGGCTGGATCCGGGTCACGATGGCCTCGAGGATGTCCTCGATCCCCGTGCCCTCCTTCGCAGAGGCCAGGATCACCTCCTCGCGCGGGATCGCCAGGACGTTCTCGAGCTCCTCGATGACGACGTCGGGCTGGGCCGACGGCAGGTCGATCTTGTTGAGGACCGGGATGATCGTGAGGTTCTCGGCCAGCGCGAGGTGGACGTTCGCGAGGGTCTGGGCCTCGATGCCCTGGGCCGCGTCGACCACGAGGATCGCGCCCTCGCAGGCCTGGAGGCTGCGACTGACCTCGTAGCTGAAGTCGACATGGCCCGGCGTGTCGATGAGGTTGAGGGCGTAGGTCTGGCCATCCCGCGCGGCGTACTCGAGGCGAACCGCGCGGGCCTTGATCGTGATGCCCTTCTCGCGCTCCAGATCCATCGAGTCGAGGACCTGGCTCGTCATCTGCCGGGCCTCGATCGTGTGGGTCAGCTCGAGCAGGCGGTCGGCCAGGGTCGACTTGCCGTGGTCGATGTGGGCGATGATCGAGAAATTGCGGACGCGCGACTGGGGGATGCCCGGCGCCGAGGGGATGGCCACGAGGCGGGAGTCTACGATCCCTCGATGGCTCGACCCGATCGCCTGCCGCCCGACGCCGTGCCGCCCGACCTGCTCGCGGGCTACCGGCGCTTTCGATCCGAGCGCTACCCCGCGGAGCGCCAGCGGCTGCTCGAGCTCGCCGAGGCGGGCCAGCGGCCGCGGACGCTCGTCATCGCCTGTGCCGACTCGCGGTCCGCGCCGGAGGTCGTGTTCGACGCCCGGCCGGGCGAGCTGTTCGTCGTGCGGAACATCGCGGCGCTCGTGCCGGCCTATGCCCCGGACGCGATGGCCCACGGCGTGAGCGCTGCCCTGGAGTACGGCGTGCTCGCGCTCGAGGTCTCCGCGATCGTCGTCCTGGGCCACGGCCGCTGCGGGGGGATCGCGGCGGCCCTCCAGGACGCGGGTCCGCTGTCCGACACGGACTTCGTCGGGGCGTGGGTCGCCGGGCTCAGGCAGCTGGCCGGCGAGCCCTCCGTCGCAGGCGCCGAGACGGCCGAGGAGCGCCGGCTCGCCCTCGAGCGCCGGTCCGTGGAGCGCTCGCTCGAGCGGCTCCGGACGTTCCCGTGGATCGCGGGGCGTGAGGCGGAGGGCCGGCTCGCGCTTCGGGGCGCCTGGTTCGACGTGGCCCTCGGCGAGCTGCACGTGCTCGGATCCGAGGGCTGGCAGAGGGTCGAGGCGTAGGCCTCGGCCCTGAGTCGAGGCGTTGGGCCTCAGGCCTGGGTCGCCGCGAGCACGGCGACGCCGAGGGCGATGATCAGGACGCCGAGCACCTGGACGCGCTGCAGCCGCTCCCCGAAGAACACGAACCCGCCGATCGCGGCGATCGCGGCGAACTGCGAGCCGAGCACGGCCGCAAGCGCCAGCCCGTCCTTTGCGGCGATGACGTACAGGCCGCTGCCGAGGGCCTCGAGGAGGCCGGAGAACACCACGAGCGGCGCGGCCGGTCGCGCGAGCCGCAGCCGGCGCACGGCGAGGAGGGGCAGCGTGATGCCGACCACGCCGACCGCACGCGGGACCATCACGACCCACGTCGCCGGGATTCCGGCCTCGCCGAGCCGGCCCGCCACCACGAGCCCGACCGAGAACGAGGCCGCCGCGGCGATGGCGAGCACGACGGCCCGCCGGGGATTCGTCGCGTGCGGGCCGGAGCCCACCTCCTCGGCCAGGACGGCCTCGGCTTCGTCGTCGACGGCGCGCTCGTAGGCCGCGAGGATCACGCCGACCGCGATCGCCGCGAGGATGAGCGCCGTCGAGCCGGCGAGGGGTTCGCCGAGGGCCACCGCGGCGACGGCCGCGAGGGCGCCCTCGGTGGCGGTGATCGGCGCGACGATCGAGACGCGCCCGACGGTCAGCGCGGCATAGGTCAGCAGCAATCCGGCGTTGTACGAGAACCCGGCGACGATCAGGGCAGCAATCGTTCCCAGCTGGAGGTCCGGAGGCACGGTCAGCAGGGCCGGGCCGACCGAGGCGGTCAGGCCGACGAGCATGACCCAGCCGATCACCGAGACGGCGCCGACCATCCGGCTCGATCGGGACGAGGCGAGCGTCGCGAACGCCCAGGACGCGGCTGCGCCCAGGCCGCCGAGGATCGCCACCATCGACCCGAGTCTGTCACGGCCCGGACCTCTGCTACCATCCGCGTCCGCGCCCGGCGCCCAACCCGCGCTCGCGCCCGTGTCCAGACACCCATCTCGATCGAGAAGAGGTTCGACCTTGGCCAAGACGCCCCGTACGTGGACGGGCGCACGCTCGCCCTCGGGCCTGAAGCGCGTCCGCAGCTCCGCCCGACGGCACGAGATCCTGCAGCCCCGCCGCTCGGCGGCGAAGACCCTCGTCAAGTCGGCCCTCGTCACCGCCGCGAGCGCGAACGGCGATGGCGCCGAGACTGCGACCGCGATCGCCGAGGCGATGAGCGCCCTCGACCGCGCGGCGAAGGTCGGCGCGATCCACCCGAACGCGGCCGCGCGCCGCAAGTCGCGCCTCGTCCGGACGATCAACGCCATGGCCGGCGGCACGCACGTCACGGCCGGCGCCATTGCGAAGACCGTCAGCCGGGCCCAGGCCCAGAAGGCCGCCAAGGCCCGCATCGCCGCGGGCAAGGCGGACAAGGCCAAGGGCGCCCAGACCGCAGCCGGCAAGGCCCGCGCGGCGCTGACCCGGACCTCTCGCTCGGAGAGTGCCGACGCGGCGAAGGCGACCACCACGGCGACGGCCGCGGCGCCCACGAAGGCCGTGTCCAGGGGCGGCACCGCCGCGAAGGCCGCGCCCAAGGGCGGCACCGCCGCGAAGGCCGCCGCGAAGCCGTCCACGAAGAGTGGGTCGACGAACGCGAAGGCGAGCGCCACCAAGGCGGCCACCTCGAAGGCCAGCGCGGCGAAGCCCGCCGCCAAGGCCGCCCCGAAGAAGGCCGCCAAGTCCTAGGGTTCCGCGCGTGACCGTCGAGGTCCGCGACGTCGCGCCCGGCCTGTGGCTGTGGCGCACCCGCCACTGGGAATGGCGCGAGGGCGCCGACTGGGAGCCCGAGGTCGCCTCGTTCGTCGTCGGATCCGGTGGCGAGGTCGTCCTCCTCGATCCTCTCGCCCCGCCGCCGATCGAAGGCGCCGAGGTCTACCGGCGCCTCGCGGCCATCCCGCCGACCCGGATCGCGATCCTGAAGCCGGACCACGTCCGCGACCTCGACCTGTTCGCCCATTGGTACCGCATTCCCGCCCACGGGCCGTGGCTCTTCTGGAAGGGCGACGCGCCCCACGAGGAGGCCCAGCCGATCTTCCCGGACGAGACGCTGCCCGGCGGCCTCGTGGCCCTCGTCGACGGCCGCGGCGGCCTGGAGCGACCGCTGTACCTGCCCGCGCAGCGAGCGATCGTGTTCGCCGATGGGCTCACCGCACCGGCCGCGGGTGGCGGCCTGCTCCGCGTCTGGTGGACGCCGATCCTCGAGCGGCGGGTCAAGCCGGCGCTGCGGGCGATGCTCGACCTGCCGTTCGAACGGGTGCTCGTGTCACATGGCGAGCCGCTCCACACGCGAGCGGACTTCGAGGCCGCGCTCGACGCGCGGGAGCCGTGGTCGATCCCGGAGGACGCGAGCTAGCGGGACCCAGCGACGCGCGGCGGCCGCGCCGGAGCTAGAGGTCGAGGCGGACCAGGAGTCGGGGCAGGCCAGCGCTGTGGGCGTTCGTCTCGACGACACGCCGGAAGCCCGCTCGATCGAACATCGAGGCGATGCCGACGAACGCGAACGCGACGTCGACTCGACGGCCATCGGGATCGATCGGATAGGCCTCGACCCCGGGCGCCCCGGCCGCTCGGGCGGCGTCCACGACGGCTTCGAGCAGCGCGCCGGCGACGCCCTTGCGGCGATACCCGACCCGGATCCGGAAGCAGCCGATGGCCCAGACCGGTCGGTCGTCGATCGCGGGGATCGTCCGCGACCCGTCGAGGCGCGGCGTCCGGCCGCGCAGGCCCACCCCGATCCAGCCCGCCGGCTCGTCGCCGAGGTAGGCCACGAAGCCCGGTGGCGGCACGTCCGACTCGAGCTGCCGCCGGAGCGTCTCCGGTCGCGTCTCGCCGGTCGCCTTCGCGATGGGGTCCTGGCCGCGCCACGACTGGCACCAGCAGCCGCGCTCGGCGGCATCGCCGTCGAGGAGCAGCGCGACGTCGCGCCAGCGATCGGCGGTCGCGGGGACGACGCGGATCGCGTCGCGCGGTGGCGCTGCCCTCGTGGGGGACATCAGGCCTCCGCTGGGCCGCGGCCCGGACGGGTCGCTCCGTAGACGACGGCCCCGAGCAGCCCGAATCCCGCGGCCGCGGCGACGAGGGTCCCCGCGGTGTCCCATTGCTGGGTCCAGTAGAAGGTCGAGAAGCTCGCTGCGTCGGTCACGCCGGCGGCTCGCAGCGGACCACTCTGGTCGATGAGGTATCGCTGGTAGACGCAGTCCGCGCCCGGCTGGCAGCTCAGTCGACCACCGGCATCGGCGTCGCGATAGCCGTCGTCGCCGAAGAAGAACAGGGCCTTCACGGCGAGGAGCAGGACCGCGAGCGTCAGGCCCGTCGCGAGACCCGAGACGAGGCCGTTGCCCAGGATCGGCAGCCACTCGCCGCGGCCGCGCTTCGCCCGCGTGTTCGCGTAGTAGCCGATCAGGAGGCCGGCGGGCACCGACAGGATCCAGTAGATCGGCTCGATCGGGATGACGAGCAGGAAGCTGATCCCGATCGTGACCGCCATCCCGATGCCGACGAACGCGGCAGCGAGGGCGGCCCGGTCGACGAGGACGAATGACCGGCGCGGAGCGCCGCCGGCGGTGGCCAGCCAGGGAGCGCGGGTCACGCCCGCGACCCCAGCGCACCCGCGCCGTCCGTTGCTCCCGCGATCGCGGCGCGGCCCGCGTAGACCGCGGCGTCGCCGAGCTCCTCCTCGATCCGGAGCAGCCGGTTGTACTTCGCGACCCGCTCCGAACGCGAGGGCGCACCCGACTTGATCTGGCCGATGCCCGTCGCGACCACGAGGTCCGCGATCGTCGTGTCCTCGGTCTCGCCGGAGCGGTGGCTGACCATCGCCCGCCAGCCGGCGCGCCTGGCGAGCTCGATCGCCTGGATCGTCTCGGTCAGGGTCCCGATCTGGTTGAGCTTGATGAGGACCGCGTTCGCGGCGTGCTCCGCGATCCCGCGCCGGATGAACGCGGGATTCGTGACGAAAATGTCGTCGCCGACGAGCTGGAGGCGCTGGCCGAGGCGCCGCGTCAGCGCCTGCCAGCCGGCCCAGTCGTCCTCGCCGAGGCCGTCCTCGAGCGAGATGATCGGGTAGCGATCGGCCCACGTGGCCCACAGGTCGATGAGCTCGTCCGAGCTGAGCGTTCGGCCCTCCCGCGCGAGCCGGTAGCGGCCGGGCACGGCGCGGCCATCGGAGCTCGTCGTCCCGGTTCCCTCCTCCAGGATCGAGCTCGTCGCCGGATCGAGGGCGATCGCGACCTGCTCGCCAGGTTTGTAGCCCGCCCGCTCGATGGCCTGGACGATCACCTCGACCGCGGCCTCATTCGAGGGCAGGCTCGGGGCGAACCCGCCCTCGTCGCCCTGGCCGGTCGAATGGCCGCCCTCGTGCAGGATCGCGCGCAGCGCCCAGAAGACCTCCGAGCCGGCGCGGAGCGCCTCGGCGAAGTTCGGCACGCCGACCGGGGCGACCATGAACTCCTGGAAGTCCGTGGAGTCCTGGGCGTGCTTCCCGCCGTTCAGGATGTTGAAGAACGGAACCGGCACGATCCGTGCTCCGACGCCGCCGAGATAGCGGTAGAGCGGCATCCCGAGCGACGCGGCGGCGGCGTGGGCCGTCGCGAGCGAGACGCCGAGGATGGCGTTGGCCCCGAGGTGGCTCTTGTTGGGCGTGCCGTCGAGCTCGATGAGGACGTCGTCGAGCCCGGCCTGGTCGACGGCGTCGAGGCCCTCGACCTCCGGGCCGATGTCCTCGACCACGTGGGCGACGGCCTTCGTGACGCCCTTGCCGCCGAAGCGGTGCTTGTCGCCATCACGCAGCTCGACCGCCTCGTTGGCCCCGGTCGAGGCGCCCGAGGGCACCGCCGCGCGTCCGATCGATCCGTCCTCCAGGACGACATCGACCTCGATCGTCGGATTGCCCCGCGAGTCGAGGATCTCCCGCGCGTCGACCGCCAGGATCGTGGTGTCCACGGTCAGGACTTCGCCCCGACCGCGGCGGCCTTCTTCGGCTTCGTGGCGCCGTCGTGGCCGGCACGCCGTGCGGCCGCCGATCCGTCCTCCGCATCGGGCCGGTCCTGGAGCACCGCGATCCCGGGCAGCTCGCGACCCTCGAGGAACTCGAGCGAGGCGCCACCGCCGGTCGAGATGTGGGTGAAGGCCTCGGCCAGGCCCTGCTGCTGGATCGCGGCCACCGAGTCGCCGCCGCCCACGACGACCGTCGCGCCGGCCTGGGCCCGCTCCGCCAGGAAGCGCGCGATCGCCTTGGTGCCGTGGGCGAACGAGGGGATCTCGAACACGCCAAGCGGCCCGTTCCAGAACACGGTCTTCGCGTCGGCCAGGGCCTCCTCCATGAGGTCTCGCGTCGCCTGGCCGATGTCGACGATGTGCCACGAGGCCGGAATCTTCTCGGCGTTGAGGGTCTTGTACTCGGTGCCCCGGGTGACCTCCTTGGCCACGATCACGTCGACCGGCAGGAGGATCCGGACGTGCTTGCGCTCGGCGTCGGCGAGTACCCGGCGAGCCTCGTCGACCATGTCGTGCTCGGCCAGGCTCTTGCCGATCGACTTGCCCTGGGCGAGCAGGAACGTGTTGGCCATCCCGCCCCCGAGGACGAGCAGGTCGACCTTCGAGAGGAGGTTGTCGAGGACCTTGAGCTTGCCCGAGACCTTGGCTCCGCCGACGATCGCCGCGAACGGCCGCTCGGGGTCCTCGAGGAGCTTCGAGAGCATGACGATCTCGCGCTCCATGAGGAACCCGGCGTAGGCCGGCAGGAGCGTCGCCACGCCGACCGTGCTGGCGTGGGCCCGGTGGGCCGTCCCGAAGGCATCGTTGACGTAGATCTCGGCATAGTCCGCGAGCTGCTTCGCGAACTTCTGGTCGTTCTTCTCCTCCTCGGCGTGGAACCGGAGGTTCTCGAGGAGGAGCGCCTCGCCATTCCGAAGGCGCTTCACGGCGTCGACGGTCCCGATCCCGAGCGCGTCGCCGGTCACGGGGATCGTCCGGCCGAGGAGCTGGCTGAGCCGCTCCGCGACCGGGCGCAGCCGGAGGCCGTCCTGGACCTTGCCGTCGGGCCGGCCGAGGTGGCTCGCGAGGATGACCCGGGCGCCGTGGCCCAGGAGGTAGCGGATCGTGGGCAGGGACGCCCGGATCCGGGAGTCGTCCGTGACCTTGCCGTCCTCGAGCGGGACGTTGAAGTCGACCCGCAGGAAGACGCGCTTACCCGTGACGTCGACGTCACGAACGGTGAGCTTGTCCATCGTTCGATGCCTCGGAGGAGCCGGCGGCTGTGGTCAGGCGGCGGCAGGGATCAGGCGGCGGCTGCGGCCGGCAGCTTGGCCGCGACCATCGCGATGAGGTCGGCGCAGCGGCAGCTGTAGCCCCACTCGTTGTCGTACCAGGAGATGACCTTGACCATCGTCCCGCCGAGCACCATCGTGCTGGCCGAGTCGATGATCGAGGAGCGCGAGTCGCCCCGGAAGTCGGACGAGACGAGCGGCTCGTCGGACACGCCCAGGATGCCCTTCATGGGACCGGCCTCGGCCGAGCGGAAGGCGTCGTTCAGCTCCTCGACCGAGGTCGGGCGCGAGACGTCGGCCGTGAAGTCGACGACGCTCACGGTGGGAGTCGGCACGCGGAGGCTGAAGCCGTCGAACTTGCCCTTGAGATCCGGGATCACGAGGGCCAGCGCCTTGGCCGCGCCGGTGGTCGTCGGGATGATGTTCTGGCCCGCGGCCCGCGCCCGGCGCGGGTCCTTGTGGGCGACGTCGAGGATCCGCTGGTCGTTCGTGTACGAGTGGATCGTGTTCATCAGCCCGCGCTCGATCCCGAGCGCGTCGTGGACGACCTTGGCCGCGGGCGCGAGGCAGTTCGTGGTGCAGCTGGCGTTGCTGATGACGTGATGCTTCGACGGGTCGTACATCTCGTCGTTCACGCCGAGCACGATCGTGATGTCCTCACCCTTGGCCGGGGCGCTGATGATGACCTTCCGGGCGCCGGCCTGGATGTGGGCCCGGGCCTTCTCGGCATCGGTGAAGAGCCCGGTCGACTCGAGGACGATCTCGACACCGAGCTCGCCCCAGGGCAGCGCCGCGGGGTCCTTCTCCTTGAGGACCTTGATCTCACGGCCATCGATGATCAGCGAGTCGTCCGTGTGCTCGACATTCCCGGGGTAGGCCCCGTACGTCGAGTCGTGCTTGAACAGGAGCGCGTTCAGCTTCGTGTCGACGAGGTCGTTGACGGCCACGACCTCGATGTCGGGGGCGCGCTCGAGGATGGCCTTGAGGCTCTGGCGACCGATGCGGCCGAAACCGTTGATGCCGACGCGAACCATGACTTACCTCCTGGTGGCGGGCAGGGCCGGATCTCCCGACCGTGTGTCGTTCAGATCAGCGGGAATGGACGCAGCATCGCCGGTCGCGGATGACGCGGCCGACTGCCGTTCGAGCCCTCGCATGACAAGCGGGTAGGCGCCCGCCAGCGAGACGTCGCCGCCGAGCGCCGGAGGAACCACCTTGATGTGCCGGGCCACGACCTCGAAGGCCTCGCGGGCGATGGCGTCCCGGATCGGCCCGAGCAGGCGATCGCCCTCCGCCTCGGCGATCGAGCCGCCGATCACGATGCGGTGGGGGTTGAAGGCATTGGCGTAGCCGACGCAGGCCGTGGCGACGGCGCGCCGGGCCCGGTCCATGAGCTCCACGCAGGCCCGATCGCCGGCCTGCGCGCCCTCCGAGACGTCCTTCGCGGACAGGCTCGCCGCGCCGCCGGTCCGGCGGGCCCGGTCGGCCAGGAACGGCGAGGCGTTTCCCGCGACGAGCGCTCGGGCGTCTCGCGCCAGCGCGGTCCCGCTCGCATAGGCCTCCACGTGGCCGATGCCTCCGCAGCCACAGCGCGGCCCGGTCATCGAGACGGGCACGTGCCCGAGCTCGCCGGCGAGGCCCTCGGGCCCCTCGAGCAGGCGGCCGCCGGTGACCACGGCGCCGCCGACGCCGGTCGAGACCGTCAGGTAGATGAAGTCGTCGACGCCGCGCGCGGCGCCGAAGGCGTGCTCACCGAGCGCGGCAACGTTCGTGTCGCGCTCGAGAAATGCCGGCAGCCCGTCCTGGGAGGCCGAGACGTCCTCGGCGAGCAGCACGTTCCGGAAGCTCGGCCCGAGGTTCGGGGGCTCGACGACCATGCCCCGTCGCGGATCGACCGGCCCGGGCGACGAGATGCCGATCCCGACGACGGCGTCAGCCAGCCCGGCGGGAGCCTTCGAGCGCGCGCCGGACACGATCTCGCGGCACGTCCGGACGATCGTCGCCGGCCCTTCGTCGATCGGCGTCTCGGTCTCCATCCGGGCAATCCGGCTGCCATCGGACTGCACGACGGCTGCGCGGATCAGCGTGCCGCCGAGGTCGAGGGCGAGGACGGGCGGACGTGACAGCGGAATGGACCTCGGAAGTCACCGAGGTGGGCGGGTCGGCCCACGCTTCGGGTCGAACCAAGTCTACCAAAGGGCCGTTCCGGCCCCGAACGGGCCGGAGGAACGAACCGACCCCTGCCGGTTGGCCGACAGGGGTCGATCGAGTTCGCGTGATGAAGCGTCAGCCGCCGATCTTGAAGACCTTCGTGCCGCACTTCGGGCAGGTGCCCTGGAGTGCCGGCTTGCCGTTCTTCATCGTGATGTGCTGCGGGTTCTGGACTTCGACCTTCATCTTGTCCTTCACGCAGTAGGCCATCGCCATGGGTTCGGGTCCTCCTCGACTCCATGCGCCCCGGGCCCGCGCCCGGAGTCGCGCTGCGCGCCTAGATCCCCAGCGACGGTCGCCATCGATCCGTCGCCGCCGCTCGCTTGCGCCGGTCCATGTCGGCGAGGATCCGGAGGCTTTCGAGCCCCGTCTCCACGCAGGCACGCTCCGCCGCGTCCCTGGCATCCCCGGTGACGAAGTCGCCCGTCGTCCGCTGCGCGTAGACCGCGCAGACGACGCCGGCTCGACAGCCCGCCAGACCTGCCAGCACGAGCAGTGCCGAGGCCTCCATCTCGAAGTTCATGACACGTTGCCGCGCCATGTCCTCGGCCAGGTCAGGGTACCGGATGGGAAGTTGCGGGATCGGGCGTCCCTGCGCACCGAAGAAGCCGGGCGCGGTGGCGGTGATCCCGAGGTGATAGCGGTGGCCGAGCCGCTCGGCCGCCTCGATGAGGGCGATGATCGCTTCGTAGTCCGCGACGGCCGGGTAGCCGTCGTGTACGTACCAGCTGGTCGTGGTCTCGAGCCGGACCGCGCCGGTGGTGATCGCGAGGTCGCCGAGGCCCATCTCGGGCTGGAGCGAGCCGCACGAGCCGACGCGGATGATCGTGGGCCGGTCCGTGATCGCGAGGATCTCCGCCACCGTGATCTCGACGTTGTCGGTCCCGATCCCGGTCGAGACGATCGAGACCCGCTGGCCCTTGTAGGTGCCGGTCGCGCTGGCGAACTCGCGGTGTCGATGCTCCCGCTCGACGTCGTCGAGGAGCGCCGCGATCTTCGGGGTCCGATCGGGATCGCCGGGGAGGAGGATGTAGTCGGCCAGCTCGCCGGGACCGAGGCCGATGTGGTACTGGCGCTCCCCGGTCGGGAGCGCGACCCGGCGATCTGCCGTCGCCAATGGGCGAGCCTCCTCCAGGATGCTTCCGCCCGCGTGGCGCGAGCGTGGCGATCCGACGCGGAAGCGTAGGCAGCCCGTGCGTGCCGTGCAAGCCGGCGGTGCCAGGCTCCGATCGTCCGGGAGCCTGGCGCCAGGCCGAGCCCGACCTCAGCCGGGCGGAGCCGCCGGTGGCCGAGGACGCCCGAGCGACGCGATCCGGCCGAGGACCACGGCTCGGGAGCGCCGCATCGAGGCCCGCCGCCGGAGCAGCGTGACGAGCAGCGACGCGATCGTCAGGGCGAGGAGCGTTGCCAGGCTGACCTCCTCCGGCAGGAGGCCACCGCCGTCACCGAGGCCGAGCGCCTCGGGCTGGACGGCCCCCGGCGAAGCGCTCGCGTCGCCAGGCGCCGTCGATCCGACCGGCAGGCCTTCGCCGAGATCTCCGATGCGGGCGAGGTCACCGCCGCCGGACACGACGACCGACAGGGCCTCGTCGTCCTGCCGGACCACGCCCCGGGCGGACACGGCTTCACCGGCCTGGAGATCGCCGAGCAGCGGCGCGGCATCGCCCGACAGCACGATCTTCGCGACGGCGGTCCCGTCGTCGAGCAGGAAGCCATCCGAGTCGAGCTCGGTGATCAGCCCGCCGACGCGGACGGTCTCGCCGATGTGCTCGAAGAGGGTTGCGAGATCGGTGTCCGGAGTCACGCTCTCCGCGGTCCCGCTCGCGATCCCACCCGCACGCTCGGGACCGCTCGCACCCGAGCCGCCCGTCGCCGGCATCGTGCCGCCCGCGGCCCCGCCGGCGCCGCCGATCAGCGTCAGGTCGGCCCGCGACCGAGGCAGGAGCGCGAAGCGTCGGTCGGTCGCGGTCGGGTATGGCCGTTTCACGATCCCGACCACGGTCGCCGTCTGGCCTTCGGCCAGGAGCGTCGACGGAATCCCGGCGCCGGCCTGGCCGATCAGGGCGATCCGGTCGCCGTTCGCGAGCCGCAGCTCCGCGGTCCAGCGATCGCCGATGCGGTGCACCGAATCGAGGGCGCCGGTCATCCGGACGAGGCGCCATTCGTCCTTCGGCCCGAGCGTGGCCGCCCGGGCGGCGGGCGTCGCTCCAGCGCCCCGCGACGAGAGCACGGCGACGGCCGTGGCCCGAACGCGCGGCGCATCCCAGGCATGGGCCCGGGCACCGGTGACGCGAAGGCGAGAGCCGACGGCGGGCGCCGCGGTACCAGCGGGGAGCAGCACCTCGATCGCCCCGGACTCGTCCTGGACGACGATCCGGCGCCCGGAGCTGTCCAGGAGGCTGACGCCCGCGGTGACGGTTCCGTCGACCGTGACGATCGTGCCATCGGCCACGCCCAGGGCCGCGGCGATCGAGATGGGCATCGACCCCGTGCCGGCGCTGGGCAGGGGCGAGGGGCCCGTTCCGGCGACGACCACGATGTCCGCGCGATCGCGGAGCCAGATGCGGTACCCGTCGAGCGCGCCCTTGCGCGATGCGTGCTGGCCGACCAGGCCGACCAGCCGGAGGGCCTGGTTCCGTGGCAGGTCGGTGGCCTTGATCCCGCTCGAGCCATCGGCGGCCACGCGGAACCTGGAGCCCGACAGGTCGGTGAGCTCGAACGTCAGATCACCGCTGGTGCCCTTGTCGGGCGCCGTCGTGGAGACGCCGACGATCGTGGCGAGCTTCGCCTCGGTCGCCTCACCCAGGTCCGAAGCCGAGATGGCGAGGGGCGACGGCAGGACACCGGTCCCAACGATCCGCAGGTTCGTCGCGCTCGGTCGGACCTCGAGCTGGCCATACGGATCGGCCAGCGGCCCGGTCACCCGGATCAGGGCTCCTCGGCCGGGGGCAGCGAGTCCATCGGGCAGGCGGACGACGATGCCGCCCGAGGCGTCGGCGATCGAGAGCAGGGCTGGCGTCCCGAGTCGGCCCGGCTCGGCGGTGACGACCCCCTGGACGGTGACGGTGGCGCCCACGGCGGCGGCGCGCGCCGACGAGATGGGAACCGCGGATGGCGCCGGAGTGGGCGTCGGTGACGGTCTGGGCGTCGCGGTCGGGGACGCGGTCGGGCTGGGCCTCGGTGTGGTCGTGGGCGCGGGTGTCGCGGTGGGAGCGGGTGTCGGCGTGGGCGTCGGTGCCGCCGTCGCCGTCGGCGCCGGGGTGGTCGTCGGCGTCGGCGCAGCCGTCTCCGTCGGCGCCGGGGTCGGCGTCGGGGACGTCGACGCACCCGGACTCGGGCTCGGAGGGGGCGTGGCGGTCGCGCCTGGCAGGAGCACCAGCTCGCCCGGCAGGGTCGCGAGGATCCGATACGAGGCGGTGCCCGTGCCCGACGAGTCGTGCTGGCCCACCGGCCCCGTGACCTCGACCGACGTTCCCGCGGGCACGGTCATGCC
>DASUHU010000306.1:0-2905 GCA_036273395.1 Candidatus Limnocylindrales bacterium | reverse complement strand
TGCAGGTTGGTGCGAGGCTTTCGCAGCCCCCCGTCCACTCGACGAATCGATAGCCCGCGGCCGGAATCGCGGTCAGGGTCACCGACGTCCCGTAGTCGTAGGACTGGAGGCACTCCGTGCCGGCCGCACAGGTCAGGTTGTAGGGGTTCATCGTCGCCGACCCACCGGTCCCGGGCGTGGCGCCGATCGTGTATCGGCCGAGCCTGAAGTACACCGCGACGCCGTACGAGGTGCCGATCCCCGACAGGGTCGAGATGTCGTAGCACGGCCCGGCATCGGGGCCGTCGCTGTTGCAGGTCGCACCCCCGCCCACCATGTCGGGCACGGCATCGACCTCGAGGCGTTCGGATGTGACGGTGTATGACCGGAACAGGTGCTCGCAGGTCGAGGTCGGGTCGATGGCGCCGTTCACGTAGCGGCAGGAGATCCCGGCCGGGTCCGAGGTCACGGTCCCCGAGTAGGCGCCCCCGACCGTGACCGTGACCCGTTCGCAGAGCGTGTACCCGAAGCCCTGGCAGGGGTCGATCGAGATGGCCCTGGCCGGCGCCGGTCCGGCGATCAGCGGCAGGATCGCCAACACCGCGACTGCGACGACTCGGAGGCGCCTCACGATCGAGCCTCTCGGGCGGGTCGGGTCGAGTCCAGCAACCGGGTGAGCGCATCGGCGAGGCCGGGCGCGGCGATCGCCACCGACTCGACGATCCGCGTGTAGCGGAGGCCGGCCCGTTGGCTGGCCGCCTCGACGACCTCGGGTGAGTCGGCCGCGAACGCGTGGAAGACGGCCTCGTCGCCGGGCACGAGCAGCGCTCCGAGGTACTCGACCCGAAGCGGCCCGCGACCGACGATCTCGATCGCCGTCCGGACGCGGTCGCCGGCGTCCGACACGGTCTCGGACCCGAGCCCCGGCCCATAGCACTCGACGAGCCAGGTCCGGCGAACGTCCGGCGGGTTCATGGGCATCGACTCGGATCCGCCGGCTCGATCCGGCAGGCGACGCTGAACGGGTGGTGGTCAGGCGGGAGCGGACCGTTCGAGCACGAGGGCCCGACGAGGGACGCGACCGGCCCCTTCCGTGCCAAGGCTCAGGCTCCGGCGCGCTGGACGAAGGTCTGGAGGAGCTGGACGAGGGCCTCGGGCTGCGGCGACTTCTCGGTCGGCGCCACCTCGACGACGTAACAGGCACCGTCCTTGACGACGCCCGCGAACATTGCGCCCAGCCCGGTGTTCGGCCCGGCGAAGTCGGCGCCCGTGACCGGTCCGCCCGTCACCGACGCCTTGGTGTCGTCGCATTCGCTCGTGTCGGTCCGGTAGAGGTAGACACTCGTCAGGTCGTCGCCGTCCCAACGGCACGACTGGGCTTCCCCGGCGGCGGTACCGCCCTGGGTCGCGGATCTGCCGAGGAAGCTCCCGATCTCGGCGGCGGTGAAGAGCGCGCAGATGTCCGCGGTCTGGCCGCCGCCGCCACTCCCGGCGCCCGACGACTCCTGTGCCCCCACAGGCGCACCGCTGCCAGCGGGTGTCGCCGCGCCAGGGAGCTGCGCCGCACCAGTGGATCCCGCCGGCTGGGCGGCCGGACCGGACGAGCAGGCGGCCAGCGACGCCCCGAGGAGGGCGACCGCGAGGGTGCGGGTGATCGGTCGGAACGTGGCCATCGGTGGGCTCCTTCGGCAGGCGGTGCGCAATCGCTGCCGCGGAACCTAGGAGCAGCCGAGGCTGGCTACATCGGGTGAACGCCTACGTTTGTGCGGCCTCGGCGGTTCCGGTCCGACGGCCGATGGCGGCACCCAGCTCGGCTCGCGATCGGATCCCGAGCTTCGCGTACACCCGCCCGAGGTTCGCGCCCACGGTCTTCGGGCTCATGAAGAGGGCCGCCGCCACCTGGTGGTTCGTCATCCCGGACGCCGCAAGCTCGGCCACGCGCCGTTCGGCCTCGGTCAGGTCGTGACCCGCGCCGCGGCGGAGTCCAGTCCGCTCGAGCTCGGCGGCGGCCCGGGCGGCCCACAGCCCCGCACCGAGCCCGTCGAACACCCGGCGCGCGTCGTCGAACGCGTCGCGGGCCGCGCCCCGCTCCCGGAGTCGCCGCCTGACCTGGCCCAGCGCGAGCAGCGTCCGCGCCCGATCGAAGGCGATCGGGGCCGCCGCGTGCAGGGCGAGGGCCTCGTCGAGCGCGGCTCGCGCCGCCTCGAGCTGCCCCGACGCGGCCAGCAGCAGGCCCCGGGACCGCGCGGCGTTGGCACGGTAGGAGAGCCGCTCGCCCGACGGGATTCGGGCCTCGATATCGGCCTGGACCTCGGTCGCGCGATCGAGGGATCCGACCGCCACGAGGGCCTCGACCAGGTCGGCCCCCGGCCGCCACGGCGAATCGGCACCGAGGTCATTGCGGATGGCGAACGACCGCTCCAGCGGGATCACCGCGGCGGCCGGGTTGCCGAGGGAGAGCTCGAGCAGGCCCAGGAACGGGAGCACGCCCGACAGGAGGTAGCCATCGCCGCTGGCCTCGGTCGCGGCCACCGCCTCGGCGATCTCGGCGCGGGCCTCGCCGACCCGGCCCTGGTGGACGTGGACCATCGCGAGGTTGTAGAGGGCCTGCTCGCGCTGCGAGGCAAGCGCCGAGGCATCGGCCAGGGCCAGGTGCTCGCGGGCGATCGCGTCGGCCCGATCCCAGTGCCCGGTCCAGACCTCCAGCTCGGGGAGGTGGGCGAGGGCATACGGCAGCGAGCCCTCGTCGCCCTCGTCGATCGCGGTCTGACGCGTCCGTTCGAGCCAGACGCGGGCCTCGTCGAACCGGTCGAGCCACTTGAGCCACGTTCCGAGCGAGGCGCTGAACCGGTCCGAGACCGCGGGCGTCGGTGCGATCCGATCGAGCTCGAGGGCGCGATCGATGAGGACCGGATCGAGTGGCCGG
>DASUHU010000305.1:0-3376 GCA_036273395.1 Candidatus Limnocylindrales bacterium | reverse complement strand
GCCGGCGGCGACTCCGCGTAACAGCGGTGCCGGTGGTCGGGGCTGGTCGAGCGCTCGTCGCGGTCGTCGTCGAAGGCGACGAACGGGCACGCCGGGGCGCCATCGACGATCGGGAGCCCTCGCTCGGTCATCGGCCGCGATAATACGGCGTTGGCTCCCGGAATCAGACCCACGGGCTGACGTCTCGCGCCGCCCGTGCGATCGCGCGACCGCGTGGCATCGAGCCTCAGGCCCGGGCCAAGGCCTCCCGAACGAACGTCAGGTCATCGACGAATGCCTGGATCGCGGCATCTCGTCCGGCGCCGGCTCGCAGGATCGACGACGGATGGACCGTCGCGACGACGAGGGGCGCGAGGCCCGACTCGAGGCGACGCCCGCGCTCACGCATGACCGAGATGTCCGGGCCCAGGAGGGCCTGCGCGGCCGTCGCGCCGAGCAGGACGAGGGCCTCGGGCCGGACGTGCCCGAGCTCCGACTCGAGCCAGGGCAGGCACGCGCCCACCTCGACCCGGTTGGGCCGCTCGTGGAGCCGGCGCTTGCTGCCCGCGACCGGCTTCCACTTGAAGTGCTTCACGACGTTCGTCACGAACGCCCGCTCCCGCTCCAGGCCGGCCTCGCCGAGCGCCTCCCCGAGGATTCGTCCGGCCGGCCCGACGAAGGGCTCGCCGACCCGGTCCTCCCGATCGCCGGGCTGCTCGCCGACGAGCATGAGTCGGGCGGGCACCGGCCCCTGACCGAACACCGTCTGGGTGGCACGGGCCCACAGGTCGCAGGCTCGGCAGCCCGCGGCAGCGGTCCGAACGGCCTCGAGGTCGCCCTCGGGCGGTTGCGCCCGCGGGCCGTCGTAGATCGGCTCGATCATCGATCGAGCCTGACCCCGGCGCCTTCTCTGCGGGGTCAGCGAGCGGCGGCTCCGGCTGGCAGGGAGGTGTCGACCTCGTCGATCGGCAGCTCGACGAGCGGATGCGAGGCAAGCCCGAGCCAGTCGTCGATCCGCCAGCACAGCAGCGGCGCCAGCGCTCCGAAGTAGGCGTACGTCCCCCAGAAGCCCATGAACAGCGTCACGAGGTAGACGACGGTCCCGGCGATGATCACGCCATCCAGGCTCAGCCTCGCGAGCGGCAGGGTCGCGAGGGCGCTCCCGCCACCGAGGCCCAGCCGCAGCGTGTCGAAGGCGGGCTCGGAGGCCGGCTTCTGGAAGACCTCCTGGTACAGGTCGGCCAGCGACCAGAACGGCACGCGGTGTGCGGCATTGGCAAGGTTCAGGCTGGCGAGGACGTTCGAGATCCCCCAGTCGAACAGGACCGGCGACCAGAGTGCGACCGAGCCGATCACGAAGGCCGCGGCCGGCGCCAGGCCGCCCCACAGGAGATAGGCCGGCGCCCAGGCCGCGGCGTACGGCTTGAACGCGACGGCCACGGCGAGCAGCACGCCCCCGAGGACCGGCCGCTGCCGAGCGGCGATGAAGGCCAGGAGCAGCAGGACGCCGGCGCTCGAGTCATTCGAGCCGTCCACCGAAGTCGCCACGAGGGTCGGACCCAGGGCGTAGATCGCGAGGCCGACGACGCGGCCCCGCAGCGCGAGCAGGGTCAGGACCACGCAGCCCATCACGAGCTCCAGCTGCCATGGCGCGTCCTGGACCGGCGCGTACCACAGCAGGGCGAGCGGCCCGTACGGGAACGGCGCGCCGGGTGGACGCGTGACGTCGTAGCCCACGCCGTAGGGGTTGAGCCCCGCGGCCGCTCGCTGGATCGCGGCGATCGTCACGTCCAGGACATCGGATCCGACGTGGGTCGTGATCGCGGCCCGCACCGCCACGCCGACGACGAGCAGGGCCGCGATCGCGAGTGGCGCGACGTGCCAGCGGCTCGCGAGCGCGAGCACGATCGCGAGGAGCGTCACCGCCGCGATCGTCTCGCCGCCGGGCCGGCCCGGCTGGATGAGCAGCACGATCGCGATGACAAGCCCGATGACGACCGCTCGATCGACGCCGCTGGCGAGTGCCGGCCACGGCGACTCGTCCGGGTCGGTCGTCAGCTCGACAGGCTCGGTCGTCTGGGCCATCGGCGCGGATCGTAGGCGTTTGACAGTCCCGGCGGACCTTCGGACACTCACCGGACCACCCCCGCGGCCGACGATCGTGATCGCCCCACATCCCGCACCGAAGGAGCCCCAGATGCCGCTGCTTGCCAACCTGGCTCGATTCCTCGCCCCCACGACCGTTGCCCGAGCCCATTGCGACCTGCCCTGCGGCGTGTACGACCCCGAGCAGGCCCGGATCGAGGCCGAGTCCTGCTACAGGATCATCGAGAAGTACAACGCCAACGAGGACCAGGTCTTCCGGTCCCGCGCGATCGACATCAAGGAAGAGCGCGCCGACCTCGTGAAGCATCACCTCGACGTCCTGTGGCACGACTACTTCAAGCCCGAGATGCTCGACAAGGTGCCGAACCTCCACGACCTGTTCTGGCAGGCCACGAAGCAGGTCTCGAAGGTCAAGGCCTCGACCGACATCGCCGACGCGAAGCGACTCCTCGAGCTCATCGACCAGGTCGACGCCGCCTGGAAGGCGACCGGCGGTCCCGAGAAGACCCGCGTCGCCGGTCGCCCCGCCTGACCCTCACCTCGCTCCGGCGCTGGCCGGGCCGGGTCCGCGCTCGGCTGCGCCGCGTCCGAGGACCCTGGCGGCTCCTCGTGGAGGAAGCCTCGATGGTCCCCGCGATCCAGCCGGGTGACTGGCTGCTCGTCGACCCGACCGCCACGTCGTGGCCCGCGCCCGGCAGCGTCGTCGCGTTCCGGGAGCCCGAGAGCGGGACCCTCGCGATCAAGCGCGTCGTCGCGGGCCCCGGTGAGCGCGTGTCGTTCGCCGACGGCTTCCTCGTGATGGCCCCGGACGAGGCGTGGCTCACGGCCGACGCGACGACGGCAGCCACGGCCGGGCGCGGGTACGGGCCACCGGTCGACTCGAACCGGTTCGGGCCGGTGGTCCTCGATCAGCTCGTCGGCCGGGTCCTGTGGCGTTACGGACCGCGAGGCCGCGTCGGCCGGATCCCCGGACGGCGGACCGGCGGCTGAGACCTGCCGCTCGCCCGAGGCAGGCCGCGACGGCCCCTATCCTCGGGTCGATGGACAACCAACCACGCACCTCGCCCGCAGCCTCGACCGTCGCGGCCTTCGACCCTCGAGCTCCGCTGCCGGGCGCGCCCTCGCCGTGGGCCTCGAGCTCGACGCCGAACCGCCGCGCAGGCCCGCCCTACCACATGACCGAGATGATCGAGGCCGAGCCTGCGCTCGCCGTCCGCGTCGTGGACCGGCTCCTCGCCACCGATGCGCCACGCCGCCTCGCGAGCGCCCTCCGGATCGCGGCCGGCGCGGG
>DASUHU010000304.1:0-3115 GCA_036273395.1 Candidatus Limnocylindrales bacterium | reverse complement strand
AGCGCCGCCGACCGCTCGGTGTGCTTGCCGTGCCCGCGATAGGTGCGGGTGTGGGCGAACTCACCGAGGCGATGGCCGACCATGTTCTCGGTGACGTAGACCGGCACGTGCTTCCGGCCGTTGTAGACCGCGACCGTGTGGCCGATGAACGACGGGAAGATGACCGAGGCGCGCGACCAGGTCTTGATGACCTTGCGCTCGTTGCGCTTGTTCATCTCCTCGATCCGGCCCAGGAGCCGGGCCTCGACGAAGGGGCCCTTCTTGATCGAACGGGACATCTGGCGATCCCCTACTTCCGCCGACGCGACCGGACGATGAGACGCCCGGTCGTCTTGGCCCGGCGGGTCCGATAGCCCATCGCCGGCTTGCCCCACGGCGTCTTGGGCGGCATCCCCGTCGGGGACTTGCCCTCGCCACCGCCGTGCGGATGGTCACGCGGGTTCATGACGACGCCCCGGACCTCGGGGCGCTGGCCCATGTGGCGGGCCCGTCCGGCCTTGCCGAGGCTCTGGTTCTCGTGATCGAGGTTGCCGACCTGGCCGACGGTGGCCATGCAGGCGATGCTCACGCGTCGGACCTCGCCCGACGGCAGCCGGACCTGGGCCAGCTCGCCTTCCTTGGCCAGGAGCTGGGCGGCCGTGCCGGCCGATCGGACGATCTGGCCGCCCCGACCGGGCACGAGCTCGATGTTGTGGATCGTCGTGCCGAGGGGGATGTTGGCGATCGGCAGGGCATTCCCGAGGCGGGCCTCGGCGTCGGGGCCCGAGACCACCGTGTCGCCGACCTTCAGGCCGTTCGGGAGGAGCATGTAGCGCTTCTCGCCGTCGCGATAGTGGAGCAGGCCGATGCGAGCCGAGCGGTTCGGGTCGTACTCGACGGTCGCGACGCGAGCCGGCACGCCGTGCTTGTCGCGCTTGAAGTCGATCCGCCGGTAGTTCGTCTTCTCGCCGCCGCCGCGGTGGCGGACCGTCATCCGGCCGACGTTGTTCCGCCCGGAGCCGCGCTTCATCGGCTCGAGGAGTGGCTTGTACGGCTCGGTGGTCGTGATCTCCTCGAACGTCGAGCGGGTCATCCCGCGACGTCCCGGCGAGGTCGGCTTGTAGCTTCGGAGCGGCATCGCTCAGCCTCCCTCGAAGAACTGGATCTTCTGGCCGGCGGCCAGGGTGACGACCGCCTTGCGCCAGGGCGACACGCGGCCGGTGATCTTTCCGCGGCGGGTGTTCCGGGCTGTGACCTTGGCCTTCGTGGTCAGGACGTTCACGTCGACCACGGTGACCTTGTCCGAGGCGTAGAGCTCCTCGATCGCCGCCTTGATCTGGATCTTGTTGGCGTCGGGGTGGACCCGGAACGTGTACTTGCCGCGGGTCGCCTGGTCGATCGACTTCTCGCTCACGACGGGCTGGATGATCACGTCGGGCGCGGCGAGGGCGGTCATCGGTAGACCTCCTCGAGCCGGGCGAGGGCAGGCTGCTCGATGACGATCGTGTCGGCCTTCACGAGGTCGACGACGTTGAGGGAGTCGGCCAGGATGACGTCGACCGCCGGCAGGTTCCGAGCCGAGAGCCGGAGCTTCTCATCGGTCCCCGGGGCGACGACGAGGACTCGGCCGCTGGCGTTGAGCGCGCCGAGGATCCCGACCACGTCCTTCGTCCGGATCGCCTCGAGGCCGAACGCGTCGATCACTCGGATCGCCTCGTCGCCGAGCTTGGCGGTCAGGGCGCCGCGGAGCGCCGCGCGCTTCATCTTGCGGGGCAGCCGCTGCTCGTACGAGCGCGGATGGGGCCCGAAGACCACGCCGCCGCCGCGGTAGTGGGGAGCCGTCGGCGTGCCCTGCCGGGCGCGCCCCGTGCCCTTCTGGCGATACGGCTTCTTGCCGCCGCCGCGGACCTCGCCGCGGGTCTTGCTGTCGTGCGTCCCCACCCGGCGTCCGGCCAGCTGGGCGGTCACGACCTGGTGGAGCAGGGCGACGTTGACCGGCGCCGCGAAGAGCTCGTCGGCGAGCTCGACGCTGCCGACGGCCGCGCCCGTCCGGTCGTACAGGGTCGTCGACGCCATCAGGCCTTCCTCACGAGGATCAGGCTGCCGCGCGCGCCCGGCACGCTCCCGCGGAGCAGGAGGAGGTTGTTCTCGGCGTCGGCCCGGACGACCCGGAGCTTCTTGGTCGTGACCTGCTCGTCGCCCATGTGGCCGGCCATCCGGAGGCCCTTGTAGACGCGACCGGGCGTCGTGCCCGGACCGATGGAGCCGGGCTCGCGGTGATGGTCCGAGCCGTGCGTCGTCGGCCCGCGGCCGAAGCCGTGCCGCTTGACGTGGCCGGCGAAGCCCTTGCCCTTCGAGACACCCGTCACGTCGACCAGATCGCCCTCGGCGAAGACCTCGTTCACCGGAAGCGCCTGGCCGACCTCGTAGTCGCCGAGGTCCTTGTCGGAGGCGAGCCGGAACTCGCGCATCGTCGAGACCTGGGGCAGGCCCTTGAGCTGGCCGGCCACGGGCTTCGAGATCCGCTTGCCCTCGGCCGCCCCGACCTGGAGCGCCGCGTAGCCGTCGCGCTCGGGCGTGCGGAGCCGGGTCACGACGTTCGGCGCGACCTCGAGCACCGACACGGCCACCATCGTGCCGTCGGGCTGGAACACCTGGGTCATCCCGGCTTTCCGGGCGATCAATCCGACTGACATCACATCTTGATCTCGATGTCGACGCCCGCCGGGAGCGAGAGTCGCATCAGGGCGTCGACCGTCTTCGACGAGGGATCGAGGATGTCGACGAGCCGCTTGTGCGTGCGGATCTCGAACTGCTCCCGACTGTCCTTGTCGATGAACGGCGAGCGGAGGACGGTGAACTTCTCGATGCGCGTGGGCAGCGGCACGGGGCCGACGATGTCGGCACCGGTTCGCTGGGCCGTCTCGACGATCTGGGCCGCCGACTGATCGAGCAGCCGGTGGTCGTAGGCCTTGAGGCGGATCCGGATCCGCTGCTTCGCCATCGAGCCCTACTTCGCGATGCTCGTGATCGCGCCGGCACCGACGGTCCGGCCACCCTCGCGGATGGCGAACCGCTGGCCGACCTCGAGCGCGATCGGGGTGATGAGCTCGACGCCCATCTCGACGTTGTCGCC
>DASUHU010000303.1:0-7422 GCA_036273395.1 Candidatus Limnocylindrales bacterium | reverse complement strand
GCAGCTCGGTCCGGGGGCTCGCCGAGTCGTGACGGCACGGCCGCGCTGCGCCCGAAGCGAGTCACGCCGTCAGCCGTGGTGTCCGCCGGATGCGCCGGCTCGAGCCGGAAGTCGACCCCGGCATCGATGACCTTCCAGCCCGCGGCTTCGATCTCGCCGCGGAGTCGATCGGCGGTGGCGAAGTCTCGATCGGCCCTCGCCGACGCCCGAGCCCGAGCCGCGGCGACGACGCTCGGCGGCGGCTCGACGGGCGGATGCATCTCGGTCGATGGTAGCCACGGGCCCGCCGAGCCCTCGGGCGGGGGCGAGAGCCTCCTATCCTCGGACCTCGTGTCACGACGGCCGGCGCTCGGGGTCTCGATCTTCCTCGTGGCCGTCGGCGTGCTCGCCGGATTCCGGCTCCTCGCGATCTATCCCTGGAACGAGTACGTCTTCGATCTCCACGCCTACTGGATTACCCGCGACGGCGTGTCGTACGCGGCGCAGAGCCCGGGCCCGGCGGGGACGTATCTCTACTCACCGGCGTTCGCCCAGGCGATCCGGCCGCTCGCGATCCTGCCGCTGCCCGTGTTCGCCGCGATCTGGACGTCGATCGGGGCCGCACTCCTGCTGTGGCTCACCGGCCGCCGCGTCCTGTGGTTCGCCATCCTGCCTCCCGTCCTCCTGACGCTGGTCCAGGGCCAGCTCGACCTGGCGTACGCGGTGGTCGCGGTCGTCGGGCTGCGGTGGCCGGCGGCCTGGGCCCTGCCGCTCCTCACGAAGGCCACGCCCGGAATCGGGATCGTGTGGTTCGCCATCCGGCGCGAGTGGCGGTCGCTCGCGATCGCCATCGGGGCGACCCTCGCGATCGTGGCTGCGTCCTTGGTGCTCGATCCCGGCGCGTGGAACGGCTGGATCGACCTGCTGCTCCGGACCCAGGGACCGGTCAACGATCCCAATCTCATCTACGTCCCGATCCCGCTGCTGGTCCGCGCACCGGTCGCGCTGGCGGTGATCGCGTGGGGCGCGTGGACCGAGCGCCGCTGGACGATCCCGGTCGCGATGACCCTGGCCATGCCGATCCTGTGGCTCAACGGCCCGACGATCCTGGTCGCGCTCTGGCCGATGTACGCCCGATCGGCCGATTCGCCCGCGGCCCGCTGGCTGCCAGGCGACCGGCACGCTCCCTCGCCGGAGCCCGCGACCGCCTGACCGCGCGCCGCGGCTATGCTCGGGGGCCCGTGACCGCCCAGACCCCGCCCAGGCCGGCGCTCGCTCCGCTCACCCGCGACCAGGTCCTGATCACGATCGGGATCATGGCCGCGATCGCCGTGGCTGCCCTCGACTCGACCGTCGTGGGCACGGCGATGCCGACGATCATCGGCCAGCTCGGGGGCCTGGCCGATTACGCCTGGGTCTTCAGCGCCTACCTGCTCGCCTCGACGACGACCGTCCCGCTGTACGCGAAGCTCGCCGACGTCCATGGGCGCAAGCCGATCTTCCTGTTCGGGCTGGCCCTGTTCGTCGGAGGCTCGGCCCTGTGCGGGCTGTCGCAGTCGATGCTCGAGCTGATCGTCTTCCGGACGATCCAGGGCCTCGGCGCGGGAGCCGTCCAGCCGATCTCGTTCACGATCGTCGGCGACATCTTCGAGCCGGCCCGGCGAGCGCGGATGCAGGGCGTCTTCTCCGGCGTCTGGGGCGCCGCCGCGGTCGTCGGGCCCGCGATCGGCGGGATCATCACGACGACCGTCGGCTGGCCGTGGGTCTTCGAGATCAATCTCCCGATCGGGATCGTCGCCGGCACGATCATCTGGCTCGTGCTCCACGAGCACGTCGAGCACCGCCAGCACCAGCTCGACTGGGCCGGGGCGATCCTCCTGACGGCCTCGATCGTCCTGCTGCTGTTCGCCGTCAGCGAGGGCGGGCAGCTGTTCGGCTGGACCTCGCCGCTCACGATCGGGCTGATCGTCGGCGCGATCCTGCTCGCCGCGGCCTTCGTATGGGTTGCGAATCGCACCCCCGAGCCGCTCATCGACCTCGAGCTCCCCCGGGCGCCGGTCATCCGGGCCGGCCTCCTGATCGGGACGCTCGGCGGCGTGGTGATGTACGGCCTCACGACGTACGTCCCGCCGATGGTCCAGGGCGTCCACGGCGGCTCGCCCGTCGATGCCGGGGTCGCGGTCGCGGCGATGTCGATCGGCTGGCCCGTCGGCTCGGTCGTCGCCGGCCGGTCGCTGTTGCGCGCTCGCGCTCGGCCGATCGTGCTCGTCGGCTGCGGGATGCTCGTCGTCGGGACGCTCCTGATCACCCAGCTCGACAGGGTCCCGGCGCTGTGGTTCGCCGCGCTGGGCGCCGCGGTCACCGGCCTCGGGATGGGCCTGATGTCGACGACGCTCCTCGTGATCATCCAGGGCGCCGTGCCGTGGCAGCGACGGGCGGTCGCGACCGGCCTCGTCCAGTTCAGCCGGACCATCGGCGGCGCCGTTGGCGTGGGCGTCATGGGCGGGATCCTCACCGCGTTCGTCGGGACGGCGTCCTCGGCGATCCTCGACCCGGTCGCGCGGACGACGCTCCCGGCCTCGGACCTCGTCGCGGATCGGGCCGCGCTGGCCTCCGGCCTCGACGTCGTCTACTGGCTCATGTTCGCGGTCGCGGTGCTGGCGGCGGCCCTCGCGGTCCGGACGATGCCCGATGTCGCGCTGGGCCACGCCATCGAGGACCGGCGGGAGCTGCGCGAAGCCGCCTGACGGCGTCGCGGGACTGGCTGGTCCCGCAGCACGGTTGCCACCCCGATCCGGCCGGCTCGGCCCCGGCGCCGAGGCGAGTCACGCCACGCTGGTGGCAAACCTCACGCGGGACGTCCCACGATTCCCGAATGCGCCTCGGCCCCTCGCCCGCGCCCGACGATGCCGCATCCCGGCCAATCGTCCCGGAGCCGCGGTACATCCTCCGAATCGTCTGGACGCGCGCAGGCCCTGCAGGTCACAATCGCCGCTCGGGTCCTCGTTGCGGGAGACGTCGTTGACCGACGACAGCGCCCCGGTCCAACCCGGCGTGGTCGCCACGAAGGTGCGCATCCCTGATGCCCCGTCGATGGGTCTCGATCGGCTGGACGGCCGGCTCGACGCCGTCTGGAACCATCGCCTCGGGCTGATCGTGGCGCCCGCCGGCTCGGGCAAGACGAGCCTGCTCGCGCGCTTCGCCGCCCGCGCGACCGGACCCGTGGGCTGGTATCGGGCCGAAGGCTGGGACAGCACCGAGGCAGCGCTCGTCCGGCATCTGGAGGCCGCGCTCGGGCCGGTGCTGCCCGGCGTACCGGCGCGGTGGCAGAGCGTGGCCGACGTCGCCAACGCGCTGGCCGGTTGGGACGGCGCGCCGATCCTCCTCGTCATCGACGACCTCCACGAGCTCGATGGCACGGCTGCCGAGGGCGCCCTGGAGCGCCTCGTGGAGTACGCCCCGCCGAAGCTGACGATCGTCGCAGCCTCGCGCGTCCCTCCCCGGTTCAACCTGCCGCGGCTGCGGGTGTCCGATGCCGTGCTGGAGCTGACCGGGGACGACCTGCGCTTCCGAGCGTGGGAGGTCGAGCGGCTGTTCCGCGACTACTACGAGGAGCCGCTGCCGCCGGAGGACCTCGCGAAGCTCGCCCGACGGACCGAGGGCTGGGCGGCCGGCCTCCAGCTGTTCCACCTGGCGACCCGGGGCCGGCCGCCCGAGGAGCGCAGGCGCCTCCTCGGCGAGCTCGGCTCGAGCTCCCGCCTGGCGCGAGAGCTCCGGGACTACCTCGCCCGGAACGTCCTGGACCAGCTGCCACCGGACCTGCGCGGCTTCCTCGTCGAGACATCGGTCCTGGGGCGGCTCAGCGCTCCGGTCTGCGACCGGTTGCTCGGGCGGTCGGACAGCGGCGAGATCCTCGAGGACCTGGAGCGCCGGCGCCTGTTCACGCATCGACTGCCCGAGGATGGCTGCTACCGCTACCACGAGGTCCTGCGATCGCACCTCCAGGCGACGCTGCTCGAGCAGGTCGGGACGGCCGGCCTGCGCGATCGCTTCCGAACGGCCGGGACGCTCCTCATGGAGGCCGGCGCGGTGGCAGAGGCCGTCGAGGCGTCGTGCCGGGGCGAGGATTGGGAGCACGTCAACCGCCTGCTCGGGCGGAACGGCCGGGAGATGGCCGAGGGACCGAGCACCTGGCTCGACGCGATTCCCGCCGCGATCGTCACGAACGATCCCTGGCTCCTGCTTGCGACGGCGAGGCGCCTCCGGTCCGAGGGCCGGCTGCGGGAGGCGGTCGAGAGCTACCGCCGGGCCGAGACGGTCTTCGGCCTGTCGGACGCCGAGGCCATGTGCCGGGCCGAGCGGCTCGGGGTGGAGCGCTGGATCGACGCCGCCGTCCCGGGCCCGAACCTCCAGGCCACGACATCCGGAGCGCGTTCCGAGGCGCACGATCCCTTCCTCCTGCTGCGGCTCGCCGTGTCTCGCGATCCGATGACGGCCTCTCGGGCGGCCGGCCGAGGCCCCGGCTCGGATCGCGTGCTCGTCGCCGGGCTCGCCGCGCTCGCCGCCGGCCAGGTGGCGACGGCGCGGAGCGAGCTCCTCCACGCGTCGGAGCTGCCGGACCTCGGGCGCCTGGGCGAGCTCATTGCCGCGCTCGGCGCCGGCGTCGCGGGGCTGCTCATGGGCCAGGGCCACGCGGCTGTCGAGATCGAGGGCGCCGTCGGAGCTTCCGAGGAGGCCGGGGTCGAGTGGCTGGCCCGGGTCGGCCGAGCATCTCTGGCGATCTCGGGCTCCGAGGACGCCATTCGAGAGGCCCGGACGCTCGGCGCGGCCGCTCGACGCTCGGGCGACCACTGGGGCGAGGCGCTCGCCAGTCTCGCCGCGGCGTGGGGCGAGGCCACGGCCGGCAGCGCGACGACCGACGCCGACGCGCTGGTCGGCCTGTTCCGCCGCCTCGGGTCGGGCACGTTCGAGGCCTGGGCCCAGGCGCTGGCTGCCCTCGCCGCGGCGCGCGCCGACGATCCGCAGTCACCCGAGCTCGCCGCGGCCGCGGAGGCGACGTCCCGGTCGGCCGCCGTACCCGCGGGGTTGCTCCTCAGCGCCGCGGCGCGGGTCATCTCGGCCTCGACCGGTGATGCGGAGGATTCGGAGCCTCGGGAACCGGAGGCGCGCAGCGCGGAGGCCCAGGGCGACATCGACGCGCAGCTGGCCGAGCTTCGCGAGGAGCTGGCCTCGCGCTCCCGCGAAACCGGACTCCTGGCACCCATCGATCGCCGGGCGGTGCCGGGCGTCCCGCCGGATCGCCACCGCGCCGCCGCCGCGATGCTGGCGAACACGGTTCGCCTCGCGCCGCTGCCGCGGGCAGCCGTCGACCTCGGGGCCCACCGGCCCGGCGCCCGCGTCCGACTCCTCGGTGGATTTGCGTTCGTGCTTGCCGATTCGGCCGTCGACCTATCGGGCGTTCGCCCTCGGGCCCGGGCCCTGCTGCGCCTCCTCGCCCTTCATGCCGGCACCGCGGTCCATCGCGAGACGATCGAGGCCGCCCTCTGGCCGGACGCCGATCCGGAGGCGAGCAGCCGCAACCTCCACGTCGCGATCGCGGCACTCCGGCGCGCCCTCGAACCCACGGCCGGGCGTGGCTCGTTCCAGGTCCTGCGGCGCGACGGCGACGCGTACCGGCTCGCGCTCCCGGCTGACGCAGACGTCGACCTCATCCGGTTCGACGAGGCCCTCGCAGCGGGCCGCACGGCGCTCGATCGGGGCGATGCCACCGCGGCGGAGCGCGCGTTCGGCGAGGCGATCGAGCTGTATCGGGGCGAGCTCCTGCCCGAGGATGGCCCCGCCGAGTGGGTCGAGGGCCGCCGCGAGGCCTGCCGGCTCGGGGCCGTCGAGGCGGCCCAGCACGTTGCCGAGATCCGGCTGGCCCGCGGTGACGCGGATGGTGCTGCCAGCGCGGCCACGGCCGGGCTCCGTCTCGAGCGCTACCACGACCCGCTGTGGCGGATCCTCATCCGCGCCCGCGATGAGGCCGGTGACCAGGGCGCGGCGAGCCGGGCCCGATCGAGCTACGACCAGATGCTCGCGGAGCTGGGCGTCAGCTCCGCTCCTTGAACTCGATCTCGCGGATCGCGACCAGCTGATCCCCGCCGGCCCCCGATTCGTACCAGTCCAGGACCTTCACGACGACCGTCTGGATCGAGCGGACATCGACACTCATCGGCTGGGGATCGGCCGTGTCGGCGAGAGATACCTGGATCGCGGCCGCCGTCGTTCCCGGGAACGAGAGCTCGATCGTCTTGGGCCGGCGGTGCTTGGTGAAGTCGCTCTGCGTGGTCGAGCCGCTGTGGAGCACGAGGCCGCCGAGGTTGAACGTCGTCCCGAAGCTCGCCGTCAGCGTGGGGGCACCCTTCGATGGGTCGGCCAGCCAGAAGGTCGCGGTGTTGTCATCGACCGCCTTCGAGCCGGTGTTCGCGCCAACGCCGGCGCCCTGGGCCGCGGTGGGATGGATGTCCGAGATCTGGCCGAAGAACTGGAGCCGAACGTCGTTGACCCGGTCGGCCACGAATGACCGGGCGGACGGCATGACGACGAGACTGGTCGCGCCGAACGCGATGAGGGCAACGAGCACGAGCGGAACGAGCCTCGACAGCACGCCCGGGCGCTGCTGACCCTCGTCGCCGAGCCGCTTCGGTCGGTCGCCTGCGAGCGTCGCCGCCTTGGGCTTCCGCTGGAACAGGCGCCGCCACCACGGGACCGCCCTCGCTGCCGGTACCGCGGTCGCGAGGCTGTTGCCGCAATGCCGGCAGAACCGCCGGCTCGGATCGTTGGGCGTCCCGCAGACGGCACAGATGATGTCGCCGGGGTGCACGACGACCTCGGCGGGCTCCGGCGCGGGCGCCGCGGGCCGCGTCTTGGGTATGTCGAGTGTCGGCTGCCGAGCGGCGGGCTGGTCCTCGTCGATGGCGGGCGCAATGGGCGCCGCGCCCGGCCGTCGCGCGGCCGGCTGTGACTCCGGAGGCCGAGCGCCGGGCCGGACGGCGGGCGGTTCGGAGTCGTCGATCGTCGCCGCAGCAGTCGAGATCGAGGTGGCTGCCAGCGTGGCCTTTGCCTCCGCGGCACGCTGGGCCTCCGCGGCCCTGGCTTCGGTCGCCGCGCGCGCTTCGGCTGCGGCGCGAGCCTCCTCGGCGGCCTTTGCCTCGGCTGCGGCACGAGCTTCCTCGGCGGCCTTAGCCTGTGCTGCCCGCTGCGCTTCCGCTTCGGCAGCGAGCCGTGCATCCTCGGCCGCCTTCGCCTCAGCGGCGGCCTTTGCCTCAGCCGCGACCTTTGCCTCGGCTGCGGCGCGAGCCTCCTCGGCGGCCTTTGCCTCGGCTGCGGCGCGAGCCTCCTCGGCGGCCTTTGCCTCGGCTGCGGCGCGAGCCTCCTCGGCGGCCTTTGCCTCGGCTGCGG
>DASUHU010000302.1:0-9155 GCA_036273395.1 Candidatus Limnocylindrales bacterium | reverse complement strand
AGCGACGACGCGGATTGGGCCCGCAACCTCGAGCGCGAGCCGGCGGCGAGCGTGACCATCGAGGACCGAGCGACCGTGGTCCGGGCCGAGCGCCTGGACGGCCCGGCGGCGCACCGTGCGATCCGCGAGCTGATCCTCAAGTATGGGACGCCGGCCGAGCGCCTCGGTCGCGGACCTGCGTTCCGGCTCGTTCCGGCCCTCTCGGACAGGGCCGGTCGGTAGACTTGGCCGGCGTGACGGGCAGGGGCAAGACGGTCCACGGCGAGGCCGCCAATGCCGGCCATCGGGTGCTCGCCCCGGACGATGCCGAGGTCGAGGCGTACCTCGAGACCGCCCTCCACGCGCCGTCTCCGGACCGGCCCCCGGGCGATCGTCCCCAGGGCGGCGATGCCGAAGCCGCCGGGACGGTTGCGGTCCTCGACTTCGGGAGCCAGTTCGCCCAGCTCATCGCCCGCCGCGTCCGCGAGCTCAACGTCTACTCGGAGCTGCTGCCGCACGACACCCCGCTGTCGGAGCTGGAGCGACGGGGCGTCGCGGCCGTGATCCTTTCGGGTGGTCCCAACTCCGTCTACGACGCCGACGCCCCGAAGGCCGATCCCGCGCTGTGGACCGGCCGGCTGCCCGTGCTCGGGATCTGCTATGGCGCCCAGCTCATGGCCCACGAACTCGGCGGGGAGGTCGCCTCCGCCTCGAAGCGCGAGTACGGGCCCGCGACCGTGACGATCACGACCGTGGACGGCCTGTTCGACGGGATGGCCCGGGAGCAGCCGGTCTGGATGAGCCACGGGGATTCGATCACCCGCCTCCCGGTCGGCTTCGACTCGACCGCCCAGACCGACTCCACCCCCTTCGCGGGCCTCCAGGCGCCGGAGCGGCACCTCTATGGCATCCAGTTCCATCCCGAGGTCGCCCACACGCCACGCGGCCGCGACCTCCTCCGGAACTTCGTCGTGGGGATCGCCGGCGTCCGACCGGCCTGGACGCCGGCGAACTTCATCGAGTCCGCCGTGAGCGAGATTCGCGAGCGGGTCGACCGCCACGCGAGCGAGGTCGGATCGGACGGGAAGGTCATCTGCGCGCTCTCGGGCGGGGTCGACTCGGCGGTCGCCGCCGCGCTCGTCCATCGAGCGGTGGGGGATCGGTTGACGTGCATCTACGTCGATCACGGGCTGATGCGGAAGAAGGAGTCCGAGCTCCTGCGCGAGACCTTCGAGCGCCACCTCGGGATGCGGCTCGTCATGGTCGACGGTCGAGAGCGGTTCCTGGCCCGCCTGGCCGGGGTGATCGACCCCGAGCAGAAGCGCCGGATCATCGGCGACGAGTTCATCCGGGTCTTCGAGGAGGAGGCCGCGCGGATCGAGGCCGGCGGCGGCCGGATCGACTTCCTGACGCAGGGCACGCTCTACCCCGACGTCATCGAGAGCGCGACCGCGGAGACGAAGGCGGCCCAGAAGATCAAGACCCACCACAACGTCGGGGGCCTGCCGGCAGACCTCCGCTTCCAGCTCATCGAGCCGCTCCGGTACCTCTTCAAGGACGAGGTCCGCGCAGTTGGGCTCGAGCTCGGGCTGCCCGACGCGATGGTTCACCGCCAGCCGTTCCCGGGCCCCGGGCTGGCGATCCGGATCATCGGCGAGGTCACCGCCGAGCGGCTCGACACGCTGCGCGAGGCCGACTGGATCGTCATCGACGAGATCAAGGGCGCGGGCCTGTATCGAACCCTGTGGCAGAGCTTCGCGATCCTGACGCCCGTCCGGAGCGTCGGGGTCATGGGCGACGGCCGGACGTACGCCAACGTCGTCGCGATCCGAGCCGTGACGTCCGAGGATGGGATGACGGCCGACTGGGCCAAGCTGCCATACGACGTCCTCGGCAGGATCAGCAGCCGGATCGTCAACGAGGTGCCGGGGGTCAACAGGGTCGTCTACGACATCTCGTCCAAGCCACCCGCCACGATCGAGTGGGAGTAGGGTTACGGCCATGACCGAGCCGACCGCCGGGGGCAGTCCCGGCTCGACCGTCCCGTGCCCGTGGTGCTCCGCGGCCATCTCGCCCGATGTCGAGCGCTGCCCGTCCTGCGGCGCCGCGGTCCGGGACTCGGCAAGCGGCGGTCCGGAGATCCCGGGCGTCACGCAGGTGGACCCGGCGATGGCCCTCAAGCGGGAGCCGCCGCGGGCCAGCCGGATCGTCAACTGGATCTCGGGCGAGGTCGACGCGCCGCCGCCATCCGTCATCCCGAACCCGCTCCCGAGCAGCAGCGTCCCGGGCCCCGCAGCCGCGAGCGCGCTCGGGCCGGCGGGACCGGAGTCGTTCGCGCCGCCGAGCGCCGACGTCCGCCGGGAGATGGCTCGCCTCGAGCTCGAGGCGATCCGGGCGGAGCTCGAATCGCGCGGTCCCGAGGCCGCCCCACCGTCCAGCGCCACCTCCGATGGGCCGGCGTCCGATGCAGCGGAGCCCGGCGGGGACGCGGCGCCGGCCTGACCCTCACCGCGGTGGCCGAACGGATCCCCGTTCCCGGACCGTCCTTCCTCCGGGAGCAGGAGGCGCGAATCGGCGATCGAGGCTGGCGGGTGGGGATGAGCCAGCCGGGCGAGGCCGAGGGCTGGTGGCTGGCGATGCTCTGGGTCGCCGACGCGGACGGCCTCGCGACCTTCGGCGATCTCGCGCCCGCGGCCGGGCCACCGCCAGAGCCGCCGGCCGCGCGGCTCGGCCTGACCCTCGGCGGGAACCTCTCGGGCCTCATCCTCGAGGAGGCCGGCAGGCTCCAGATCCGCGTCGGTCCCGCGATCCCGCCGCCCGATCCCGAGCGGCCCTGGCGCGCGCCGGCGATCGTCCGTGCCGCGTTCCGGTGGGAGCCGGCGCGCGCGGCCACCCTCCGCCCGAATGCGCTCGCGGCCGAGGTCCTGACCGCGTTCCGTCGGGCCGTCGAATCGCTGGCGCGCCGGTGACGAGCCCGATACCCGCTCCCGCGGCGCCCCGCCCGGGGTGGCATCGGGCCGTTGCCGCGGCGGCGTCCGCGATGCTCGGCCGGGGAAGCTGGTGGGTCATGGCGCTGGCGGGCTTCCTCGTCCGCGGCGGCCTGCTGCTGCTCATCCCGCCGATCGTCATGATCCCGACCACGGCCGAGCTCGGCGGCCTCCTGGATCCGAGCATCGTGGGAACCGGCCTCGCGACCCCGACTCCGGCCCTCGTCGCGCTCGTTGCCGGCCTGGCGATCGCGTTCATCGTGGCCCTCGTCGTCACGACCGTCATCGGGGAGTGGCTCGAGCTCAGCCTGGTCGAGGCGGCCGCGGCGGACGACGAGCTCGCGGCGTTCGCGGCGACCGCGACGGACGCCCCGCCTCCGGGCACCGGGCTCGTTCGTGCCTCGATCGTCCGGCTCGTAGCCCATGTGCCGACGCTCGCGGCCGGCCTCGTGGCCGCGTCCGCGATCGGCGTCGCGCTGACCAACGAGGTCACCTCGCCGAGCGGCCCCGGGCCCCTCCCGCTCCGGGTCTTCGTCGACGTCCCGATCCCGGTCGCGGCACTCGTGATCCTGTGGCTCGTCGGCGAGGCCTGGGGCGGGATCGCCGTCCGGCGCCTCCGGATCGGGGAGGAGATCGGTCGCGCGCTCGGGCTCGCATGGCTTGACCTGGTCCGTCCGAGCGGTCTCGCGACGCTCGTCGTCGGCAGCCTTGCCGTCGCGCTCCCGGTCGCGATCCTGTGGTACGCCGCAGGCCGGGCCTTCGATCGGCTGTGGCCGCTCGTGGTCGACGGCGCCGATGCGCGGTTCGTCGCGATCGCGCTCGTCCTCCTCGTCGCGACATGGGTCGTCGCGCTGTGGCTGCTCGCGATCGGGCTCGCCTGGCGCAGCGCGGCCTGGACCGCGGAGGTGCTTCGCCGCACCTGACCCCGGTCCACCGTCACGCGGACGCTGCCTTTCGCGTCGTTGCCGACACGCTGAGGCCGATCAGGCCCCTGCTACACTGCCCCGGTTTTCCGCGGTTGGACGCGGACGAGGGCCATCACGGAGGCCGCCCGGGTCCATGGACCAGATCTTCCAGACGATCGGCGACGCGGTCGGATCCATCTTCGACAACCCGGTCGTGAAGCTCGGCGGAGAGCTGATCCTCGCCTACTGGGTCGTCCTCTGGCTCGCGGCGGCGTACTGGGCCTTCCGCGACATGCAGGGCCGCTCGGACAACGCGATCGCGCCGTATCTCGCGGCGACGTTCATCATCGTCTTCACCCCGATCCTCTTCCCGCTCGCGGTCTTCACGTACCGGATCGTGCGACCCCAGGAGCGGATCGGCGACGTGTACGAGCGGAACCTGGCCGAGGAGGCGATGCTCGCCGAGATCGAGGCCATCCCGCACTGCCCGTCGTGCGACCGACGGGTCGACCCGAACTGGATCATCTGCCCCAGTTGCCGGACCCGCCTGAATCGGGTCTGCCCGAACTGCAACCGCCTCGTCGGGCTGGACTGGTCGCTGTGCGCCTGGTGCGGCCGGGATTTCGAGCGTCACGATGCGATCGCCGCCGCCGCGGCCGCGCCGATCGTGAGCCTCCCGCAGCGCGAGGCGCTGCCGGCCGGCGAGATCGAGTCGATCGGGTCGCGGATCCGGACCTCCGTCCGCGGCGCTGCCCGAGCCGCCGACCTGCCCGAGCGGTGATCGGGACCCGGCGTTGACCGGCCCGGGGCCGGAGACGCCGGACGATCCAGCGGACACGCACGCCGTCCCGGGCTCCGAATCCTCGCTCGCACCCGGGCCCGCGCCGGTGGCTCCTGCCTCGGGCTATGCCCTCGGCCCATGGGGCCCGCCGCTCGGGCATCGCGATGGATCGCGGGCACCGGGCCTGTTCCGGTTCGCGATCGAGGGCCGGCGGGCGCCGGCCCTCTTCGTTGCCGGCTGGATCGCCACGGTCGTCGGCGCCGGTCTCGCGCTCGTGGGATTCCTGGGCGGAGCGGGCACCGGCGCCGCGGTCCTGCTGCTCCTGGGGCTCGCGCTCCTGTCGCTCGGGCTGGTCCTGCTCGGTGGCAGCCAGGCGATCGAGCGGCGGGCCGTCGGCGAGGCCTATGCGGGTCCGTCGCCGATGCTCCTGTTCGGGGCGATCATCGTCGTCACGATCGTGGTCGCGGGCGTCGTCGGGACGCTCCTGAGCCTGGCCGGGTTCACGCTGCCCGAGTCGGATCGACCGATCGGCGACCTCATCAGCGTCGTCATCCAGGGACTCGTGTTCGTCGGGCTCGTGCGGCTCATGGTCGTTGGCACGGGCGCCGTGAGCTGGCGGGAGATGGGCCTGGCGGTGCCGCTGCCTCGGGCCGGGGCCGCGCTCCTGCTCGGCGCATCGATCGCGGTGCCGGTGATCCTCCTGACCGGGCTCGTGGCCGCCGCGGTCTCGTCGCTCATCCCGGAGCTGCCACCCAGCCCGCTGCCGCCGACCGGCACGGCATCCGGGCTGATCCTCCACCTGCTGGCCGGCTCGGTGGTCGCGCCGCTGGCCGAGGAGACGGTGTTCCGGGGCGCGATGCTGACAGCCTGGGCCCGGACCGTCGGCGTTCGGAGCGCGATCGTCCGGTCGGCGATCCTGTTCGCGCTCGCGCACGCCCTCACCGTGAGCGGCTCGAGCTTTGGCCAGGCCGCGGGCCTCGCGGTCGTGGCGACCGTCGCCCGGATCCCGGTCGCGCTCGCCCTCGGCTGGATCTACGCCAGGACCGGCACCCTCTGGGCGAGCATCGGCCTGCATGCGACCTTCAACGGCGTCCTGATCCTCCTCTCGGAGGTCGTGCCCGCGGCGCCGGCCGCGCTGCTGCTCGTCGTCCGCTGACGGGACGCGGCGCGTCGACTACTGCAGGGCCAGGAGCTGCGGGATCGTCAGGAACGAGAAGCCACGGGCTCGGTAGCCGTTGATGACCGCCTGGAGGATCTCGGGCGTCGTCACCGGCCCGACGTGGAGCAGGACGATCGATCCCGGCCCGCCCTTGAGCGCCGACGCAATCTCCCGGGACGGGACGGCGTTCACGCTTGCATCCCCGGCGACCACGTTCCAGAGCACGATGCTCGGGTAGCCCGCGAGGACCATCGCCTCGTCGGTCGTCGCGTTCCGGGCGCCGTACGGCGGTCGCACGATCGGGGCCATCGTCTGGCCCGTCAGCGCCTCGAAGACCCGGGCGTCCTTGTCGAGATCGGCGATGACCTGGCTCGGCGTGAGGGTCGTCAGGTCCCTGTGGTCATACGTGTGATTGCCGATCACGAAGCCGTCCTGCGCGATCTCGCGCCAGAGGTCCGGATCCCAGCGCACGTACACGGAGTTCACGAAGAACGTCGCCGGGACGTGGTTCTTGAGGAGGATCGCGAGGATCTGCTTGCCCCGGGCCGGGCTCCAGCCATCGTCGAACGTCAGGGCCACGACCTTGCGCTGGGTCTTGACCCGGTACACGAGGTTGACGCCGGAGTGGGCCGCCGCGAGGTCATCCGGGGTTGGCCAGGCCGGCTGCTCGGCGGTCGCCCGCGTCGGGACGGTGGATGGATCCACGACGGGCAGGCCCGACGGACCGACCGAGGGCGTCACGACCAGGACCTCGGATCCATCGGCAGACGGCCCCAGGATCACCGAGCTGGCCGCGGCCGAGCCGACGGCCAGGGCGAGCTCGGCAGCCGAGGACGTCGGCTGGGATCCGATGCCGACGCCGATGCTGCCGGAGCGGCCCGCGACAGCCGCGTCGCCGATGCCTGCCAGCAGCATCGCGCTCACGGCCACCGCGGCCATGCCGAGCCTCGAGTGGCGGCGTCGTGGCGCGGGCCCGCCGAGGAACGGCAGCTCGCGCTTCACCGAAGCACCGGAGTCGAGCGCGTCACCCGATCGAGTCTCCCGACCGCATCCCCGAACGCGAGGTCCCCATGCCCCGCGCGCCGACACTAGACGCCATTCCCGTCACGCGATGTAACGGGCTTGTCCCAGTTCATCGTTTCGGCGTCAACGGGTCGTTGCATCCAGGCCCCATCGGGCGGTGGGCTGCGGTCTCCTGCTGCTCCTCCCGAGCCGGACGGCCGGCAAAGTGGCAGGTGAGGGCCGGGTGAGCGGCCCTGGCTAGCCTCGGTCCTGTCTCCGAGTCCGGATGGCGGGGGGAATCGGCGGGCCTCCGTCGCCCGGGCTCGGGGACGCCGCGCGACCCGACGACGACCCGAGGTGGACCCGAGATGGAGCCGAGATGGCCGATCGACCTTCGCTGAGCCTCGTCCCCTCGGTGCGTGCCTCCCGGGGGATCCGCGAGCTGCCGCCGTCGGAGCGGCCCCGCGAACGCCTCCAGCTCCGTGGCCCGGCCGGGTTGACGGCAGCGGAGCTCGTCGGGCTGCTGTGGGGCTCCGGCAGCCGCGGTCGATCATCGGTCGATCTCGCGACGGAGGCACTGGCTCGATTCGATGGCCTGACTGGCCTGTCCCGAGCGAGCCAGCCGGAGCTGGAGGCCGTGCCCGGCGTCGGCGTGGCGCGAGCGGCCCAGCTCCAGGCCGCCTTCGAGCTGGGGCGACGGCTCCTGGCGGACTGGCCCTCGGGCCGCTGGTCCGTCCGGAGCCCGCGCGATCTCGCGGACCGGCTCGTCCTGCAGATGGGCCGCCTCGAGCGGGAGGAGCTCCGGGTCGTGATCCTCAACACCCGCAATGTCGTGCTCCGCGTCGTCACGGCGTACCAGGGCAACGTCTCGGCCTCGCTCGTGCGGATCGGCGAGCTCTTCCGCGACGCGGTCCGGCTCGACGGCGCGGGCGTGATCCTCGTCCACAACCACCCCTCGGGCGACCCGACGCCATCGCCGGACGATCTCCACCTGACCGCCGAGGCGCTCGCGGCGGGGCGGCTCCTGGACATCGACGTCCTCGATCACCTCGTCGTCGGCCATGACGCCTGGGTCTCGCTCCGGGACCGCGGCGTGGCCTTCGACCGGCCGGGTCGAGGACCCGCGGCGGCATGAGGCCGCGACCGGGGCCTCGGCCGCTTACCGGGCCGGGGACGAAGCGGCGGCTATACTCGGCGATCCCGCGGTCCCTCGCGACCGGCGCTTCGTCGCCCAGCCCACCACGTACTGAGGAACCCTGCCCTGGGCATGCTCGACCGCCTCCTCGGCCTGTTCTCCCGCGACATCGGGATCGACCTCGGGACGGCCAACACCCTGGTCCACGTCCGGGATCGCGGGATCGTGATCAGCGAGCCCTCGGTCGTGGCGATCGAGGCGCGGAGCAAGCGGGTCCTCGCGATCGGGGCCGAGGCGAAGCGGATGGTCGGGCGGACCCCGGCCAACATCATCGCGGTCCGGCCGTTGCGCGACGGGGTCATCAGCGACTTCGACGTGACCGAGCAGATGATCCGGTACTTCGTGGACAAGGTCCACGATCGGATCGGGCTCCTGCCGCGACCCCGGATGATCGTCGGCATCCCGTCCGGCGTGACCGAGGTCGAGAAGCGCGCCGTCCTCGACGCGGCCCTCAACGCCGGCGCCCGCTGGGCCCGGCTCATCGAGGAGCCGATGGCCGCCGCGATCGGCGCCGGGCTCCCGGTCAGCGAGCCCTCCGGCAGCCTCGTGGTCGACATCGGCGGCGGCACGACCGAGGTCGCGGTCATCAGCCTCGGCGGGATCGTCGTGAGCCGGAGCATCCGGATCGGCGGTGACGAGATGGACCAGGACATCGTCAACTTCGCCCGACGGGAGTACAACCTCTACCTCGGCGAGCGGACGGCGGAGGACATCAAGATCGCCATCGGCTCGGCCTACCCGGGGGAGTGGGATCAGCAGCGGGTCAACCTCCGTGGCCGGGATCTCCTGACCGGGCTGCCGCGGAGCGTCGAGGTGGGGGCGGACCAGGTCCGCGAGGCCATCGAGCCCTCGGTCGTCCAGATCGTCGACACGATCCGCGACACCATCGAGGAGACGCCGCCGGAGCTGGTCGCGGACATCATGGACCAGGGCATCGTCCTGGCCGGCGGCGGGGCGCTGCTGGCAGGCCTCGACCGCCGCGTCGCGGAGGCCACCCAGATGCCCGTCCATGTGGCCGACGATCCACTGACCTGCGTCGTGCGCGGGACCGGTGAGGTGCTCCAGGACCTCGAGGCGATGAACCGGGTCCTCGTCACCGAGACCTACGCCCGGCCGCTGCGCTAGGCGTCCGCGGCCCGGAGGGACA
>DASUHU010000301.1:0-2876 GCA_036273395.1 Candidatus Limnocylindrales bacterium | reverse complement strand
GGTCACGACGGACATCGCGGCGGTCACGTTCGACTCGGGGGCGGCGGTCCTCGACGACGGCCGGCCGGCGGGGATCGTGTCGCGCTCGATCGAGGGCTACCTCTCGTTCACGCCGCTCGCCGAGGGCCTCGAGAACCTGGGCCTCGTGCTCTGCACGACGCCCGACTGCGATCTCACGCCGCCGGCGGGATCGGGCTAGCTCGAGGCGTCCCGCTTCTCGGTCTCGGCCAGCTTCCGGCGGCTCTCCTCCCGAGCTTTGAGGACGCGATCGCCCGACGCCATCTTCGAGTCGGGCATGGGAAACGCGTTGCGCGGCGTTCGGCCGTTCGACTTCGAGGCCTCCCGCGCGGAGGCTCGGCGGGCCATGCGGTCCGAGATGGTCGACTCGTAGCCCTGGTCGGTCGGGAGGTAGTAGCGCCGCTCGACGAGGGCATCCGGCAGGTACTGCTGCTCCACGTCGGCGCCCTCGAAGTCGTGGGGATAGCGATACCCGACGCCGATCCCGTGGTGCTTCATCCTTGGGTGGGCGGCGTTCCGGAGGTGCATCGGAACGGGCAGCGACCCCTGGCCCGCCACGTCACCGGCGGCCGCGAAGTAGGCCGCTCCCGCGCGATTCGACTTGGGCGCCGTCGCGACGTAGGTCGTGGCCTGGGCGAGCGCGTACTGCGCCTCGGGCAGGCCGACGTGATCGAGGGCCTGGGCAGCGGCGACCGCGACCTGGAGGGCGCGGGGATCGGCGTTCCCGACATCCTCGGAGGCGCTGATGATCAGCCGCCGGGCGATGAAGCGCGGGTCCTCGCCGGCCGCGATCATCGCGGCGAGCCAGTACAGCGCCGCGTCGGGGTCGTTGCCGCGGAGGCTCTTGATGAACGCCGAGACCGTGTCGTAGTGACCATCGCCCGCCCGGTCGTAGGCGAGAATCCGCTGCTGGGCCGCCGCCTCGATGTCCGCGAGCCGCGGCGCGACGCGGCCGTCCGCAGCGCGCGCGTCCTCGGCCTCCGCCAGGGCGACTGCGTTCTCGATCACGTTCAGGGCAACGCGGGCATCGCCACCGGCGATCGACACGAGATGCTCGAAGGCCTCGTCGCCGAGCGTCACGCCGCCCTCCGGCCCGAGCTCGCCGCCGAGACCGCGGTCGGGATCGTCGAGCGCCCGCCGCACCACGACTCGCACGTCCTCGTCCGAGAGCGGCTCGAGGCGCCAGACCCGGAGCCGCGAGAGCAGCGCCGAGTTGACCTCGAAGTACGGATTCTCGGTCGTGGCCCCGATCAGGGTCACCGTGCCGTCTTCGACATGCGGCAGGAGTGCGTCCTGCTGGGCCTTGTTGAAGCGATGGATCTCATCGATGAACAGGACGGTTCGCTGGCCGTTGAGGGCGAGGCGCTCCTGGGCCGTCGCGATCGCACCGCGGACCTCCGCCACGCCCGACATGACCGCCGAGAGCACGACGAACTCGGCCCCGACCGCCTCCGCCAGGATGCGCGCGAGCGTGGTCTTTCCGGTGCCGGGCGGGCCCCACAGCAGGAGCGAGGCCAGGTGGCCCCGCGAAACGGCCCGCCGGAGCGGGCCCTTCTCGCCGACGAGGTGCTCCTGCCCGACGAACTCGTCGAACGTCCGAGGCCGCATCCGGGCCGCGAGCGGCTGGCGCTCGGGCGGGGGCTGGAACAGGGCCTCCGGTCGAGCGCCGGGTACCCGTCGGGCTGGCATGGCGCGATCGTAGTCGCCGCCGCGGCGGTCGAGCACGGCACCTCGCCGGGCGACTGTAACGATGCCCGGCGGGCTAGAGGCTGATCACTCCGACGACGTTCACGAGGATCGCGAGGACGGCCAGGATCGCGACCATGATCGCGCCGGTGAAGACGATCCGGCGGACGTCTCGGGCGACGTACGCGTACTCCCTCGCCGCGCGAACCCGGAGGGGGGCGTTGACGTCCCCGAGGTCGGGGCTCTCGGCCGCCCGGGCGCGCGTCCGGCGGCGGATCTGCTCGGCCATCGCCGCGCGCTCCTGTGCGGCGATCTGGGCCTCGAGCTCCTCGGCCTTGCGAAGCTCGGCTTCGGTCAGGTGGCCGCCGGAGGCGCGGGGGAGATCGTCGGGGCCGGCTGCCGGGGTGTCATCGACCGGCTCGATCGGCTCGGCCGCGGCGGACGGCGTCGGATTGACGACGAGGTCGGGGCCGCGCCGCACGACGGGGCCGCTCGAGCCCGGGCGCCGAACGGGCGCGCCGCGCTTCGAGGGCGGGCGGCCGCCGGCTCGGACACGCTTGGCCATCGGGAGCCATCACCTCCGTGGAGATCGATCGGGTGGCGGCGGAGAGCCGGCGAAGGGTACCACCGGGCTCGGTGGCTCCCGGGTGATCGACGCTCGCTAGACTCGTCCGAGAGCGAGCTTCCGAGCGCGAAGGAGTCCGGCCATCGACCTCGACACGATCGTCCGGTCCAACCTCGATGCCATCGTCGTCGCCTTCGCCATCGCCCTGCTCGTCGTCCTCCTGCTGCTCGTGCTGCAGGCTCGGCGTGCGAGTCGCCTGGGGCAGCGGCTCGACCGGCTGACGGGTGGCGCCGATGGTGCCAGTCTCGAGGCCCTCCTCGGCCAGAACCTCGAGCGGGTCCGGGCCGTGATGGCCCAGGTCGACCGGCTGGACGGGCGGACCGGGAAGGTCGAATCGGAGCTCCGGACGGCGCTCGGGCACGTTGGGCTCGTCCGGTACAACCCGTTCGAGGACACCGGCGGACAGCTGAGCTTCGCGCTCGCGATCCTCGATGGCGCGGGCAACGGGTTCGTCGTCAACAGCCTCCACGCCCGCCAGGGCACCCGCGTCTACGCCAAGGCCATCTCGGGCGGGCGCGCCGCGCTTCGAGGGCGGGCGGCCGCCGGC
>DASUHU010000300.1:0-6002 GCA_036273395.1 Candidatus Limnocylindrales bacterium | reverse complement strand
CTCGCTCGAGTCGATCGAGAACGCCGGTGATCGCGCCGCTCGTCAGGCCGCTGCCCTGCATGAGCCCACCCGCCGTGGCACCGGGGGAGGCGGCGACGAGCTCGAGGCAGCGGAGGTCGGTCGGGTTGAGCCCGAGGTGCTCGGCCAGCGCGTCGTCGTAATCCGACGACCGGAGGGCTTGACGGATCGGCTCGATGTCACTCATGCTGTGGATATCTTAGCAAGCAAGATTATTAGGAGGTCGAGCATGGAACCCGCGCATGATAGTCCCGCCATCGCTGCCGATTCGCTCGTCAAGACGTACCCGCCGGACGTCCGAGCCCTCGACGGCCTGAGCCTCGAGGTCCCAGCCGCGACCGTGTTCGGCCTGCTTGGACCGAACGGGGCGGGCAAGTCGACGACGGTGAAGGTCCTGACCGCCCTCGCCCGGCCCGACGCCGGCAGCGCGACGGTCGCCGGTCACGACGTCCTTCGGCAGCCGGATCGGGTCCGCCGGGCGATCGGCGTCGTCGGCCAGCGGTCCGCGGTCGATCGGACGGCCACGGGCCGTGAGAACCTGCTGTTCCAGGGACGCTTGTTCGGGCTGTCCGGTGGCGGACTCCGCCGCCGGGTCGATGAGCTCCTCGGGCAGCTCGGTCTCGCCGACGCGGCCGGCCGGATCGTCGCGACGTGGTCCGGCGGCATGCAGCGCCGCCTCGATGTCGCAATCGGCCTCGTCCACCGTCCAAGGGTCCTGTTTCTCGACGAGCCGACGACCGGGCTCGATCCCGAGGCCCGGCGCGCGCTGTGGGACGAGATCCGGCGCCTCTCGGCGGAGGGGATGACGATCCTCCTCACGACCCACTACCTGGACGAGGCCGATCAGCTTGCCTCCAGCCTTGCGATCGTCGATGCCGGCCGGATCGTGGCCCAGGGCTCGCCGGATCGCCTGAAAGCCGAGCTTCGCGGCGAGGCGATCCACGTCGACCTCGCCACGGCCGAGGACGCACCCCGGGCGGCCTCGCTGATCGATCGGCTCGATGGCTTCGAGCATCCGGTCCTCGATCGCTCCCGGCTGTCGGTCCGGGCCGAGCGCGCCGCCGCAAGCGTGCCCTCGGTCATGGCCGTGCTCGAGGGTGCCGGAATCGGGGTCGCGGCCGTGACCGTTGCCCGGCCCTCGCTCGACGACGTCTACTTCCGGCACACCGGCCGGAGCTACCAGGCCCAGCTCGTGGAGACAGCCCGATGACCGTCCTCGTCCAGACCGCCGATGTCGTCGGCCGGCACCTGCGCTTCTTCCTTCGCCAGCCGTGGTTCGTGCTCATGGCCCTGATCCAGCCGGTCATCTGGCTGCTGCTGTTCGGAGCCCTGTTCAAGAGCGTCACCCAGATCCCGGGGTTCTCGACCTCGGCGACCTACCTCGACTACCTCGTGCCCGGCGTCCTGGTGATGACCGCGCTGTTCTCGTGCGGCTGGAGCGGGATGTCGATCATCGAGGACCTCGATCGGGCGGTGATGGACCGGTTCCTGACGACGCCGATCCATCGGAGCGCGATCATCACCGGCCTCAACGTCTACGAGCTCGTCGCGTTCGGGATCCAGGCCGCGATCATCGGCGGCCTGGCCCTGGTTCTCGGGGCCCGGTTCGCGGGCGGGCTCGCCGGCTACGTCGCCCTGACGGCCTGCGCGATGCTGGTCGGGCTGACGGTGGCGGCGTTCTCGGACGCGATGGCCCTCCGGCTCCGTCAGCGCGAGTCCGTCATCGGCGTCAACACCCTGCTGACGATGCCGCTGACGTTCCTGTCGGCGGCGTTCATGCCGCTCTCGCTTGCCCCGGACTGGATCGCGACGATCGCCAAGGTCAACCCGGTCAACTGGGCCGTCGAGGCCGGCCGGGAGGCGCTGGCCGCGAGCCCGGACTGGAGCTTCATCGCCCCGAGGATCGTCGCGCTCGCGGCGCTCGCGATCCTCTCGACCGCGTGGGCGACTTCGACCTTCCGGGCCTATCAGCGCTCGATCTGATCGAGGTCCGGGCGCCCGAGGGCGGCCCGCGGTGTCAGTCGGCTGCGAGCGTCAGCTCCCGGCCGGCCGCCCGGGCCGCCTTCGAGCGCTCGGCCCAGGCGCCGAGGACCTGGTCCTTGTGGGGTCGGATCGGGCAGTGGCCGTCGCGGTTGTTCATCTCGTCGCAGTAGCCCAGCGGCACGCACTTCGGCGCAAGGAACGAGCCGAGGAACGGCGAGACCGCGAAGACCTCGTGACGGATGAGCTGGAACAGCCGGCGGATCTCCCACTGGGCCATCGTGCACAGCCGCAGGCCCGACATGTGGATCAGCGCCCGCAGGTTCGCGGTCATGACGAGGTTCGTCCGGGTCGCGTTCGGGAAGACGAACCGGGCGTCCTCGCCCGGGATCCCGGCCGCGACGAGCTCCTCGTAGATCGACATCGAGCCCTTGACCTGGTCCTCGTAGCGCTCCCGCAGGGCCGGATCGGCGTCGGCGATCGTCTGGGGCTCCATCGTCGCCGCCTGCCTGTAGGTGACGTAGCGCTGCGACTGCTGGTCGAAGGCCACGCCGGCCCGATGCCGGACGAGCTGGTGCGACAGCGTCCGCGAGACGCCCGTGATCCCGAACGTGAAGACGACGTGCTCGATCGTGGAGCCGTGGCCCGACTCGATCACGTTCTGGATGAGCCGCTGCATCTTGGCCGGCTCGATCTCGCCCTCGCTGGCGCGGCGGAAGATCTCCTCGGGCGGGAGCTCCGAGTAACACGTCCGGCAGGCGGTGTAGATGAGCGGGACGTAGGACTGCTCGACGACCTCGCGCGAGGGAAAGAGGAGCGTCGCCTTGAGCCCGAGATCCGCCCGGCCGGGGTTCTTCGGAATGCCCGTCCTGGCGGCGGGTGAACCGCTCCGAGCCGGGCCCGGAGCGGGATTCGGGGCGGCCTGCGCGGTCATGGCCGGAGTCTAGTGGGTCGCGACCGGCGAGTCCTCGAGCGCGTAGGCGATCAGCTCGTCCAGGGCCATGGCCGCGCCTTCGTCGCCCAGCCGGGTGAGCTCGTCCTTCTCGAGGGCGCGCCGGACGTTCGGCCGGGCGTCGTATTCGACCGCTTCGTCGACGAACCCGGCGAGACCCGCGCCGGTCGTCGAGGTGAGATTGCGGGCCGCGCCCCAGAGTCGCGCGGCGCGCTCGGGATCGCCCGCGGCGACGGCCAGGGACGAGAGGTCGTCGAGGACGAGCGTCAGGCCGGTCGTGTCGCTGGCCGCGTGGAAGAATCGAAGCGCGTCCTGGATGAGGCGGCGGGCCTCGTCCAGCCGTCCGACCCGGATGTACGACGAGCCGAGCTGGTGGCGCGACCAGGCCTCCATCGTGCGGTCGCCGACGCGGGCGAACTTCTCGAGCGCGAGGGCGAATTCCTCGGCGCCGGTCTGCTCGGTCCCCGCGAAGTACTGCATGTTGCCGATGCCCCACAGCACGTTGGCCTCGCCACGCTCCTCGCCGAGGCCGCGATAGAGCGCCAGGGCTTCGTCGAGCGCGACCCGGCCCTCGCCCGTCGGATCCGACTGCACCGTCCCGGTCGAGGGATCCACGCCTTCTGGAACCGTGAAGCCGAAGGAGTAGTTGTAGAGGGCGTTGGCGAGCTCGGCCGGGTCGTCGACCCGCCGCCAGACCTCGACCGCTTCGGCGTAGGCCTCGCGCATGGGGCGGATGTCGCCCTGCCACCAGCACACGCCGCCGAGCGCCTCGAGCAGGCGAGCGCGGAGGCGCGGGTCGCGGCGGGACCACTCGGTTGCCGCGAGCGCGTCGAGGCGCCGTCGCGCCTCGTACAGGTGGCCGCGTTTCTGCCAGAAGCGCCACGTGTGGAAGGCGATCCCGATCGCAATCTCGGCGTCGGCTCGAGCCGCGGCGCGGTCCATCGCGGCGCGGAGGTTGTCATGGGCGTGCTCGAACCGCTCGAGCCAGTCGCGCTGGTCGTCACCGCTCAGCTCGGCCGCTGCCCGCGTCGCGAACTCGAGGTGCCAGGCCCCGTGGCGCCGCTCCAGCTCGACCTGGTCGCCTCGCTCGGCGAGCCGCTCGGCCGCGAACTCGCGGATGGTGTCGAGCATCTGGAAGCGCGGCTCGTCGGGGTTCTCGATCGTGCGGAGCAGGCTCTGCGTCGCCAGCGACAGGACTCCATCGACGACGTCTTCGCCGATCTCGCTCGCGGGGCCGCACACCGCTTCGGCGGCCTCGAGGTCGATGTCGCCGGCGAAGACCGACAGCCGCCCGAGCAGCAGCCGGCCGGGCTCGTCGAGGATGTCGTAGCTCCAGGCGATCGCGCCGCGGAGCGTCTGCTGCCGCGTCGGCAGGTCGCGCGCACCACCGCCGAGGAGGCCGAGCGCCGAATCGAGCCGCGCGAGAATCGCGTCCGGCGGCAGGAGCTTGATGCGCGCCGCGGCGAGCTCGATCGCGAGGGGCATGCCGTGGAGCCGGGCGCAGATCGCGGCCACGGCCGGCGCGTTCTCGTTCGTGACCTCGAACCCCGGGCGGACCGCCCTCGCCCGGGCGATGAACAGCCGGACCGCCTCGTACGTCCCGAGCGTGGCGACGTCGACGCTGCGGGCGTCGGCGGGCAGCTGCGCCCGCTGCAGGGCCGTGAGCTGGGTCGGATCGGGCGGCGCCGGCAGGCCGGGGACCGGGAACTCCTGCTCGCCGGATACCTGGAGCGGCGAGCGGGACGTGGTCAGGACCTTGAGGCCCGGGACCGCACGGAGCAGGTCGGCCACGATCGGCCCGACGCCGACGACCTGCTCGAGATTGTCGAGCACCAGGAGCACCTGCTTGCCCGCCAGCCACTCCTGGACCGCGTCCATGGCGGTCCGCCGGGCCGGCTCCGCGATCCCGATCGCCGCGGCGAGACGCGAGGGGACGAGGATCGGGTCGCGGACCGTCTCGAGCGCGACGAAGAAGATCCCGTCCGGAAACGCCTCGGCGGCATGCTGCGCGACCTGGAGCGACAGTCGGGTCTTGCCGGTGCCGCCCGGCCCGGTCAGGGTCACGAGCCGGCTCCGGGTCAGCAGCTCGCCGGCCGCCGCGAGCTCCGCCTCGCGCCCGACGAACGAGGTGAGCTGGGTCGGGAGGTTGTTGGGCCGGGCGTCGATCGAGCGCAGGGGCGGGAACGTGTCGGGAAGTCCCGGGGCGACCACCTGGGCGAGCGGCTCGGGATCCCGCAGGTCCTTGAGCCGGTGGCTGCCGAGCGGCCGGAGCGTCACCCCGCCGGGCAGGGAGCCGCTCACGAGCGAGCGGACCGCGTCGGAGACCACGACCTGGCCGCCGTTGGCCGTGGCCGCGATCCGCGCGGCGCGATTGACGTCGAGGCCGACGAGGCTGCCGCCGGCCTCCTCGGCCACGCCGGCGTGGAGTCCCATTCGGACCCTGACCGTGACGCCATCCGGCCAGGCCTCCGCGAGCAGGGCTCGCTGGGCCTCGATCGCGGCCAGCAGGCCGTCGCTCGCCCTCCCGAACACCACGAAGAACGAGTCGCCTTCGGTGCCCTGCTCCAGCCCGCCGTTCGCCCCGAACGCGGCGCGGAGCAGCTCGCGGTGGCGCTCCCGGACAGCCGCGTAGCGCGCGGTCCCGATGTCCTGCTCGAGGCGCGTCGACCCCTCGATGTCGGTGAACAGGAAGGTCCGCGTGCCGGTCATCACCGCGCTGCCATGGGTGCCCGCGCCGGCTGCCAGCGGGTCCGGCGTCAGTGCCGCGCGGAGTCGGTGGCGGTGCGGAGCCGGACGGCGACGCCGCGAAGGATGGCGAGCGTGAGGCGTGGCTGCTCGAGGAGCACCGCCTCGAAGTCCCATGACGCGAGGGCCAGGCAGGTCGTCGCGACCTCGGCGGCGACCATCGCGTTGCGGGGCTGACGGTCCAGCACGGACAGCTCGCCGAAGAACTCGCCTGGCCCGAGCGTCGCGATCAGCGAGCCATCACGGACCACGCGGACCCGGCCATCGATCACGACGAAGAAGCCGGTCCCGATCTCGCCCTGCCGGG
>DASUHU010000299.1:0-5515 GCA_036273395.1 Candidatus Limnocylindrales bacterium | reverse complement strand
CGATCGGGCTCGGAGGGTCGATCGTGGTCCTCAGCTCGGTCGGGTTCTCGCTCACGTTCCTGCCGGCGGCCCTCGGGATGCTCGGGCCGCGGGTGAACGCGTTGTCGGTCGACGGGCTGCTCCGGCGGGTCGGGCTCCGGCGCGGCGAGCGCGGCGCCCGGCGCTCGCGCTGGGAGCGGGTCGCGCTCGGGGTCATGCGCCGCCCGATCGCGGTGATCGTGCGGGTCCTCGCGTTGCTGTTCGTGCTCGGGTCGCCGTTCCTCCATCTCGAGCAGGGCGTTCCCGATGCCTCGGTCAACCCCGCCGGCGTCGCGAGCCGGGACGCCTGGGTGGCGCTCCAGACGGAGTTCCGGGCGGGCGAGACGAACCCGATCATCGCCCTCGTCGACACCAGTGCCCCTCCGACCGATCCCGTCTCCATCCGGGCGGTCATGGCGTACCAGGGGCAGCTCGAGGCGATCAGCGGTATCGATCGGATCGAGGGCCCGTTCTCCATCACGAATCCCGCGACGGGCCAGCCGATGACACCGGACGAGGTCGTCGCGTTCTACAGCCCCTCGACCGGCGGCCAGGCCCCCCAGGCGGCCGCCGTCGTCGCCCAGCTCGAGCAGGCCTACATCCGGGGCAACACGGTGCAGCTCAACGCGATCAGCCCGCTCCCGGCGACCTCGCCCGAGGGGACCGCGGTCGTCCCGCACATCCGGGCCCTCGCGCTCCCGGCCGGCGTCACGAAGGTCCAGGTCGGCGGCGGCGCGGCGATCGGCGCGGACTTCCTGGACAGCCAGGCGAGCTCGATGCCGTGGGCCGTGGGGACGACCCTCCTCGCCAGCGCGATCATCCTGTTCCTGCTGTTCGGGTCGCTCGCGATCCCGATCAAGGCGGTCGTCATGACGCTCCTGTCACTCACCGCGAGCTTCGGTGCGCTGGTCTGGATCTTCCAGGACGGCAACCTCTCGAACGTGCTCGGCTTTACGCCTCTGGGCTACACGATCGCCGGCAATCCCGTGATCATGTTCGCCGTGCTCATCGGCCTGTCGATGGACTACGAGGTCCTGCTCCTGTCGCGCGTCCAGGAGGCCTGGCGGCGGACTGGCGACAACACCGCCGCCGTCGCCGAGGGGCTCTCGAGGACAGCCGGCGTGATCACCGGTGCGGCGCTCATCATGGTCACCGTGTTCGCGGCCTTCGCCCTCGCCCAGACGATCACGATCAAGAGCATCGGCGTCGGGATGGCGATCGCGGTCGCCCTTGACGCGAGCGTGATCCGCGTGCTGCTCGTGCCCGCGACGATGCGCCTGCTCGGCCGCTGGAACTGGTGGGCCCCGGGCATCCTGGGTCGCCTGGCCGAGCGGCTCGGGTTCAGCCACGTCGATGACGACGACGCGGCAAGCGGGGCCGCCGACGCCCCGGACTCCGCGCCACCGAACCTCATGGGCGAGGCTGCGCGGTGAGCGATCCCGGCCCGATCCGGGTGTACGGCTGGAACTGGGGCCGCGACGAGGACACCCGGCCGCAGATCCCGTGGCTGGGCGTCTTCCTGCTGATCCTCGGCGCGCTGCTCATCCTCGACCAGCTCTCGCCGGCCTACCGCGACGCCGGCGACGTCGTGGTCCTGGCCGCCGGCCTGGCGTCGCTCGTCATCTGGCTCGTGCGCCGGTCGAGCTTCGCGCTCTACGTCGGCGCGATCCTCACGGCGGCCGCGGCGCCGGGCCTCATCGAGACCGCCACGAACGGCTCGTACCCGGGCCTGGGCTCGGTCTGCTTCGGGATCGCGTTCCTGTTCATCGCCCTCGTCCGAGCCCTGGGCCGCGGCGGCTGGGGCTGGCAGGCCGTCCTCGGGCTCGTGCTCGTCGCGGCCGGCGCCTCGGAGATGGCGCTCCCGAATCTCGCGGACTACGCGCTGCCACTCCTGCTGGTGATCGTCGGGCTCGTCCTGCTCACCCGTTCGCGCCGGTAGCGCCCCGGGCGTCGCGTCCCGCGCCACGTTCCAGGCCGCGGCCCTCGCGTCGGCGCGCCCGCCGGAGCTCGAGCCGCGACAGCCCATAGGCGAACGGCCCCCAGGCCATGCCGCCAAGCTCCCGTGCCAGCACGGGCAGCGTCGGGAACCGCGCGGACCGCCGCCGATTCCGACCCGACCCCGGTCGCAGGAAGTACCCGACGGCGGCGGGCACGCGTCGCGCGATCTCGGCGCCGGAGCCCGGATGGGTCATCGCGGTCCTCGCCACGAGGGCCGTGAGCCCGACGGCATACGACTCGATCTTCCGAAGGAAGCCCTCGCCGGTCGAGGGGTCGGGGTGCCAGACGATCGCGCCCGGCGCGTACGCGAGCCGGTGTCCGGCGAGGACGGCATCGAGGAGCACCGCGAGGTCCTCGCCACCCTGGCTGACGGTTCGGACGCCGAGGGCCCGGTCGAAGCCGCCGAGGCCGCGGAGCATGCTGGTCCGGAAGGCCATCGACTGGCCGGACCCGAACAGGCCCGGCTGGTACGGGTAGAGCGGCCCGGCGTCGCGATGGTCGACGAGGTCGAACGTCCTCGGCGTGAAGCCCTTGTCGTAGCCGCCCCACTCCATCATCCAGGCCTGGGCCTCCGTCTCGAGCGACAGCGGCAGGATCAACCCGGTCGAGGCCGCAGTCTCCGGATCCGTCGCGAGCGGCCGAACGAGCTCGGTCAGCCAGTGCTCGTCGATTCGGACGTCGGCGTCGACGAACGCGGTGATGTCCGTTGTCGAGGCGTTCAGCCCGCGGTTGCGGGCGACCGAGCTGCCCGGACGCGGCTCGACGAGGTAGCGGATCGAGGGCCGGACCGGCCGCCGAAGCGCGGCCTCGACGATGACCCGCGCGCCGCTTGCGTCGGGTGCGTTGTCGACGACCAGGATCTCGGCCGCCGGGTACTCCAGCGCGAGGAGGTCGCCGAGGCAGGTTTCGAGAAGGTCGGGCCGATCCGCCACCGGCACGACGACCGAGACGCGCGGCGCGGTCGCGAGGAACGCCCGGCGCTCGGCGAGGCAGCGTGGCAGGCTCGCCCGCCGCGTCGCGACGGCAGACAACCCATCGAGGTCCGCCCCGGCTGTCGGCACGTCGAGACCGTCGGAATCGAGATGGGCCGCGATCGAATCCCGGAGCTGTGCCCAGATCCGCCCGAGCACCTGCTCCCGACCCTCGCCGGGATCGAGCTCCACGAGTCCGAGGGGCCATGTGTGCAGCCGCACGAGGGCGAGGGCCGCGCGGTCCCCGACGCCGATGAGCGGCTCGGCCAGCTCGATCGAGCGAACGTCGCGCGGTCGAAAGCGCCGTTCGTCCGTTCGCCGGGCGCGCGCGGACACGGCGGGCGGTGACACGAGCGGACCGTAGCGACTCGCTCATCCGCGGAATGCCTGCCGCGAGTGCCGAATGACTTGCGGACGTATCGAGGGACGCCGGGGCTCGCCCCCTCGCCCGCGAGGCCTTAGATCCGGGCGCTGGCCCCCAGGGCGGCCGTCGCAGTCGAGAGGGCTCGGGCCAGCCGGTCGACGACCTCCGCCAGCTCGTCGTCCGTGATGACGAACGGCGGCCCGAGGACGATCGCGTCGCCGTTCGTGCCGTCGGCCATGCCCGTGCCCGAATACACGAGGAGGCCCTCGGCCCGCGCCGCCCGGACGATACCCTCGGCGACGCGCTCCGTGCGAGGGAACGGCTCACGGGTCCCGCGATCGGCGACGAGCTCGATCCCCACGAACAGCCCGCTCACCCGGATCTCGCCCACGTTGGGATGATCGGCCAGGCGGTCCTGGAGCATGGCCTCGAGCCGCGAGCCCTTCGTCGCGCTGGCCTCGACCAATCGCTCGGTCTCCAGGATCCGGAGGACCTCGTTCGCGGCCGCGGCACCCACGGCGTGGTGCGAGTAGGTGAAGCCGTGGACGAACCCACCGCCGGCGGTGATCGTCTCGAAGACCTCGCCCGATGCCGCGACGAGCCCGAACGGCACGTAGCCCGACGTCGCCCCCTTGGCCGCCACGATGAGGTCCGGCCGGACCCCGAACCCGTCGATCCCGAACCAGTGGCCGGTCCGCCCGAAGCCGGTCATGACCTCGTCGGCGACGAGCAGCACGCCGTGGCGGCGGCACACGTCCGCGATCGCGGGCCAGTAGCCGGGCGGGGGCGGGACGGCCGCGAGCGTCGCCCCGACGATCGGCTCCCCGACGAACGCGGCGACGGCTCCCGGGCCTGCCGCCTCGATCGTCCGCTCGAGCTCGTCGGCCAGCTCCGCCGCCGTCCCGAGGGCGTTCGCGTTCGGGTCGCCGGCCCGGTAGGGATAGGCCGCGCTCACGTGCCGGAAGCGCCCGAGCCAGGCCTCGTACGGCCGGCGGAGCGGCTTCCGGCCACTGAGGTCGAGCGCCCCGAGCGTGTTGCCGTGGTAGCTCCCCCACCGCGCGATGACGATCCAGCGCTCTCGGTCCCCGCGGGCGAGGTGGTAGGCCCGGATCATCTTCAGGGACGTCTCCATCGCCTCCGAGCCGCCGGCGACTGGATAGATCGCCGGGTCGTCGAGAGGCAGATGGGGGGCGAGGGCTGCGGCGTATCGCTCGAGCGGCTCGGTCGTGAAGGCGCTGCCGTGGGCGAAGGCCAGGGTCGAGGCCTGGCGGCCGATCGCCTCGCCGATGCTCCGGCGCCCATGGCCGACGCCCACGACGACCGCGCCGCCGGCCGCGTCGAGGTAGGCCTTGCCGGTCGAGTCCCAGATCGTGGCGCCCTCGGCCCGCACGGCAACCGGCGGTTCGGGATCGGCGGTTCGCCGGAAGACGCGTCCTGGCACGGCTCCGAGTCTAGGCGGTGTCATCGGGTTGACAGGCGGACGCACCCCGAGCGCGAGCCGCGCTAGGATCGGGTGACCGTCCCCCGCGCCCATCTGCAACCCACGGGACGATAGTTGTTCCAGGAGGTTCGTCGATGCGTCGACGCGCGCTCAGCGCTGCCCTCGGTGTTCTGCTGGCGATCGGGCTCGCCGGCACGGCCCTCGCCGACTCGTGCGCGAATGTGAGCCGGGCTCCCGCTCCGTGCGGGTTCACCTGCGACCACGTCGTGACGGACGGCAACTGGGTCTGGCTGCCGAGCCTGGTGAACGTCGGAGAGACCGATCTGCCTCCGTTCTGGGGCTTCATGCCACCCGGCGCGCTGGACAGCCAGCTCCTGGGTGCGCCCGGCCAGAACGGCAATTACACGAATGGCTTCACGTCCTCGCTGCTGGGCCACAGCGCCTACTGCCTGAAGGGCGTGAACCAGGACAAGTCGCACGGGATCGTGAGCGGCTGCGAATAGCCTCCCCGCTCTCGACAGAGCTCGACGGCCCCGCCGGCAACGGCGGGGCCGTCCGCTGTCTTGAATCCCCCCGGCTAGCTGTGATCCCCAGGGACGTTGTTGACAACGGCCGCTGGGCTGAGGCCACCGAGCGCGGTGTGCGGGCGGCGGTGATTGTAGAAGTCGACGAAGACCGGCAGGGCGGCCAGCCTGGCGGCGTTCGAGACGTAGGTCCGGGCGT
>DASUHU010000298.1:0-7516 GCA_036273395.1 Candidatus Limnocylindrales bacterium | reverse complement strand
GGCACCCTGGGAGCTGCCGGCGGCCTTCCAGCGGAGCGCGGCGGCGAGATTCGGGCAGCGCCTCCGGCGAGCCCTCATCCGCGACGCCGCGGCGGTCCTCGTCGCGACGCCCGCGGTGGCGACGCTGGCCCGGCGGCTGCTCCGCGTGCCGGCGTCACGCCTCCACGTCGTGCCGCTCGCGCCGCGGCCGGCGTTCCGGGCCGCTGAGCCCGCGTCCGAGGATGCGGCCCGGCTCGGGTTGAGCGGCCCCTACCTCGCGGTCTTCGGGCGGTTCGATGTTCGCCAGGACGCCCGGACGCTGTTCGAGGCGCTGGGCCGCCTCGCGGCCGAGCGGCGGCCCCGGGGCCTGGCCCGCGACGCGGCCTGGCCGCCCCGGGTCCTGCTCCTCGAGGCGACGCCGGAGGACCGGGCGGCCCTCGCCAGGGCGGCCGATCGCGCCGGTGTCGGTGAGTCCCTCACGTACGCGGGTCCGCTCCCGGCCGGCCCGGTTGCGGGCCTCGTCCGCGGGGCCCGGGCGGTCGTGCTGCCCGCGATCTCGGACGCGGCCGGCCTCACGGCCCTCGACGCGATCGCCGCGGGCACGCCGGTGGTGGCGACGGCGATCGGCGCCCTGCCCGAGACGATCGGCCCGGCCGGCATCCTCGTCGAGCCCGGGGACGCGGGCCGGCTCGCGGCCGCGATTCGCGCCGCCTGGGCCGACGAGCGCATCCACGCGGGCCTGCTCGAGGCTGTCCGGGATCGGCAGGCGACCGGCCTCCGGACCTGGGCCGACGTGGCCCTCGACACCCGGCGGGCCTACGCCGAGGCGGGGATCAGACCGAGACCGGCCTCGGGCTCAGGTGACCGGCCTTCAGGCTGATCGTGTCCGTCAGGGTCATGACCTGGACGAACGTCTGGCCCGCGGTCAGGGTCACGGGCTGGCCATCGGGACCGAACAGCAGCGTCGGCGCGGTCGGCGAGGCCTTGCGCCAGGTGCCCTTGACCGTCACGCCGTTCGTCGAGATGTAGGCCGTCCCGTGGCCGACGTCGGCGGCCTCGAGGCGGTGCTTGTTCGGGTGGCCGTCGTTGAGTGGTCCGAACGCCATCTGGAGGATGACCACGTTGGCCGGGGCGACCTGGCGGTGGTCCGCGGCGTCGACCTGGGGTTTGAACGCGCCGCCAAGCGGCGCCCGGATGTAGCGCCGGTACGTGTTGGACATCGGGTCGTAGCGGTACTGGATCGCCTCGTAGGGATACGCGACGGTCAGGGTCGTACCCTGCGGCCGGTCCTGGGGCATCGCGCCGGCATCGAACGTCCAGGCCGGCTTGATCGGGCCGTCCGCCGCCCCGAGCTTCGCCGCGAACGCCCGGAGATGCGCGCCGTCGGTGAAGACGTTGTGGGGCGCGAAGCGTCCGTCGGTGTTGACCCGCCAGAGGTACACGCCGTCCCAGTGGAAATACTCGCCGTTGTAGACCCACTGGCCCTGGCCCTTGGCCCCGAGCGTCTGGAGGGCCTGGGGCGAACCGCCGGCGTGGACGTACAGGGCCCTCCACTCCGAGGCCCATTCGATGAAGTACTCCCGCGAGCTCCGGACGGGGCCGACGCCCGCCGGGACCTGGTCCTGGAAGACGAGCATGTACCGCGGGATCCCGCCCTCGGCCGGCGCCTGCCACACGATCGAGGCAGCGTTGAACCCGGACTGCGGCCGGGCCAGAACGTGGTCGTCGATCATCACCGCGATCGGATGCTGGATCGCCGCTGCGGGGCTCACGAGGAGGCCCGTGAGCGGATCGGCGACGAGCTGGGGGGTCGGCGCAGGGGTCGGCGGCGGGATCGTCGCGGTGGCGCTCGAGGTCGCGCCGGCGTCGGCGGTTGCGCTCGGCGCGGGGACTCGGCTTGCGGTCGCCGCCTCGGACGTGCCCGAGCCGACCAGCGGCTTCCCGCCGGCCGAGACGAGCAAAGCGGCCCCGCCGGCGCCCAGGGCCACGACGACCGCGACGGCCAGGCCGGCGATCGCCGGACGAACGGAACGAGCGCGGTCCCGCGCTCCGGATGGTGCTGCCACGCCGACTCTGACCCTCCTCAGGGCCCCGGGAGCATAGACGACGCGGACCCGATGTCCACCCGAGGGCGGGCCCCGCGCTACGCTGCCGGTCCCTACAGGAGGTCGTGATGTCCGAGGACGTTCCCGCCTCGACGCGCCGCCGGCGCGGGCCCTCCCCGTCGATCGCGGAGGATGGCTCCCCGATCCAGGCCGAGCAGGTCGCCGTCGAGATGAGCGCGGTCGGGCGGGTGGATGCCGAACGGCTCGAGGTCCATCGCGGCGCCGTCGGTGGGGCTCGGGCCACGTCGGTCGACGTCCAGCAGGGAGCGGTGGGCGGCGCGCTCGCGGGTCGGCTCTCCGTCCGGCAGGGCTACGTCCGGTCGGTGATCGCCCGCGACGTGACGTTCGAGCAGTCGGCGGCACGCGTGGTGGTGGCGGCGGAAGCCCGCATCGAACGGGCGACCGGGATCGGCGTGCTCGTCGCCCGGAAGGTCGTCGGCGACGTGCGCGTCCTGGTCGACTGGCGCGGCGCGCTCGCCTTCGGGGCCGCATTCGGGCTCGTGGCCGGGGTTGTCGGTCGCCTGTTCGGCCGGCGGCCCGGCGGCCACCCGAAGAGCTAGGGGACCCCGGAGCGCTCAGCCAGAGTCTCAGCGGACCCTCGGATCCAGGCCGGCGGCCTTCGCCTGGGCCTCGCGATCGGCCCTGGCCGCGGCCGTGCGCTCCAGGTGGGTCGCGACGACGTCGCTCGGGGCGCCCTCGATGATGACCTGGCCGCGCTCGAGCAGGATCGCCCGGTTGCAGTACTCGGTGACCCAGTTCATGTCGTGGGTCACGAGGACGACCGCCTTGGCGGATTGGGCAAGCTCGATCACCCGAGCCTTGGACTTCTCGCGGAACTGGGCGTCGCCCGTGGCGAGGACCTCGTCGAGCAGGAGGATGTCGGGATCGACCGCGGTGGCGATCGAGAAGCCGAGCCGCGCCCGCATGCCCGAGGAGTAGGTCTTGAGCGGGGTGTCGATGAAGGTCCCGAGGTCGGCGAAGTCGATGATCGCCGGCATGAGCTCGCGCGTCACCGTGTCCCTGAGGCCCAGGAACGCTCCCCCGAGGAGGATGTTCTCGCGTCCGGAGAGCTCGTCATCGAACCCGGCACCGAGCGTCAGGAGCCCCGAGATCCGGCCGCGGACCTCGACCGAGCCCTCCGTCGGCCGCATGATCCCCGCGAGGACCTGGAGCAGCGTCGACTTGCCCGCACCGTTCGGTCCGATGACCGCGAGCGACTCGCCGTGGGTCAGCGTGACGTCGACGTGCCGAAGGGCCCAGAAGCGCTCGGGCGGATGGCGCGAGATCGTCCGCTGGAGCGACTCGCGCATCGTCCGCTTGCGGGTGAACCGCAGGTCGTACTGGACGCCGAGGTCGTGCGTTTCGATCGCCGGAACCGTGCTCGCGCTCGACCACGCCGCGGTCGCCGGGATCGCCACCGAGCTCACAGGACCTTGGCGAAGTCGGGTTCGACGCGCTTGAAGAAGATCGATGCCAGGGCAATGAACACGAGGCTGGCGACGAGGAGCTCGGCCAGCGGCAGCAGGTCCGGTGCATGGGGCAGCCCGCCGCCCGAATCGCCGTAGATCACGGCGCGGTAGGCCTCGAACAGGACGGCGAACGGGTTCAGGCCGGCGATCTCGCGGAGGATCGGGTGGTCCTTGATCTCCTTGAGGCTGTCGAACGTGGCGAGGCTGTACAGGCTCGGGGACAGGAACCACCACAGCCGCAGGACATGCCCGGCGACGTTGCCCAGGTCGCGGAAGAACACGTTCGCCGCGGCCAGCAGGATCGCCGTGCCGATCGAGAACACGTACTGGACGATGGCGATGACGGGGAGCCAGGCGAGCTGGACGCTGATCCGATCGGGATAGAAGAGCATGAGCCCGAGGAGCGGGATGAGGCCCCACGCGAATCCGACGACGCCGGCGGTGGCCGCGGCGATCGGCAGGACGATCTTGGGGAACGCGATCTGGCGGATGAGGCCGGCCCGTCCGACGACCGAGCCGCAGGCATCCGAGACGACGGACGAGTACCACTTCCAGGGCAGGATGGCGGCGAAGATGAAGAGCGGGTAGTCCGGTTCCGACGACCGCGCCAGGATCGTGACGAAGACCACGTACACGACCATCTGGAGCAGCGGGTCCAGGATCCACCACAGGTTGCCGAGGACCGTGTCCGAGCCGCGCTTCTTCATGTCGGCCTGGACGAGGTAGGCGATCAGGCGCTGGCGGGAGGAGATCTCGGCGAGCGCCTCACGCAGGAGGCTCAGGGGCGACGGGTTGGCCGAGACCCGGCGGCTCGCCATCTGGGACGGGCTGATGAACATCGGGCCGAAGCGTACCGCGTCCCGAGGCTCCGGCCGTGGGTTCGGGCGCCCGAGGGCGGGCTCGAGCCGATGCCGCTACGATCACCGCCCGTGATGCCTCCCCGGCTGAGCCTGCGACGATCGGCGCCGGCGCGGGGATGAGCGATGCGCCTCCCGGCCGCCCCTCCGCCGGCGACGATGGCGACCAGCGGGTCTCGCGACTCGAGGCCGAGGTCGAGCGGCTCGAGCGGAGCCTGGACCACAGCCGCGAGCTGCTCCACGAGGCCGAGATCACCAACCGGTCGCTGGCGCGGGAGCTCGAGGCGGTCCGTGAGGCCGCGAAGCGGATCAGCCGGCGTCGAGCCGTGCGCCTGTCGCTCGCGGTGGCGAACCGCTTTCGTCCCGCGATCCGCCTGCTCCGGAGCGGCGTCCGGCTGCCGGCCGGTGCCTCGAGGCGCGTGGCCGCCGCCCTCCACTCGCCGCGACGGGCGTCACGGGCCGCGGAAGCGGGCCTCACCGCCCGGATCGTGGCCGCCTCGGGTCCGCCGGCCGTTGCGCCCGATCGGCTCGTCTCCATCGTCATCCTCAACCGCGACGGCCGGCCCCATCTCGAGCGGTGCCTCGCGGCGGTCGGCCGGACGGCCTACCGGAACCTCGAGGTCATCGTCGTCGACAACGGCTCCGCCGACGGCTCGGCCGAGCTCGTCGAAGGGCTGAAGCTGCCCTTTCCGGTCAGCCTCATCCGCAACGCCGAGAACCGCTCATTCTCGGAAGCGAATGGCCAGGGGGTTGCGCGAGCGACGGGCGACCTCCTGCTGTTCCTGAACAACGACATCGAACCCATCACCGAGCACTGGCTCGGCTACCTGGTCGAGACCCTGACGAAGACGGGCGCCGCCGCCGTCGGGGCTCGCCTGATCTACCCGAGGAACCGGGGTGGGCCGCGCGCGGCGAAGCACTGGGCCGACCTGACCGTTCAGCATGCCGGCGTCGAGTTCGACCGCTCCGAGCCGATCCCGCGGCCACGGGTCATGGGAGGTGGCGAGGACCCGATGGCGGCACTCGCCACCGAGGTCGCCGAGCGACCGGCGCTCACGGCGGCCTGCCTCCTCGTCGAGCGCGCGGCCTTCGAGGCCGTCGGCGGCTTCGACCGCGCATATGACTACGGGATCGAGGACATCGACCTGTGCCTGAAGCTGCGCGTCGCCGGGAAACGGCTCGTGTACGACGGCCGGACGGCGCTGTGGCATCACGAGTCGGCGACCCGGATCGCCGATCGGGCAGCCTACGCGGCTCGGGTCGCCGCGAATCGCGAGGTGTTCGTCCGGACGTGGGGCCCGTCGCTGTTCCGAGCGGCGCTGCTCGACGGGATCGACGCCGGGGGCGAGCTGTCGAGCAAGCCGTTCCACGTCGGCATCACGGTGACGAGCCTCGATCCGGACGCCGGCGCCGGTGACCTGTACACCGCCCGGGAGCTGGGCGAGGCGCTGGAGCGCCTGGGCTGGCGGGTCTCCTACCTCGAGGCCGCCGGGGATGCCTGGTACGCGCCGGACCCCAGCCTCGAGGCGGTCATCGTCCTCCTCGATCGGTGCGACCTCCGGCGGCTTCCCCGCCGGCTCATCTCGATCGCCTGGATCCGCAACTGGCCGGATCGCTGGCTGGCGAGGCCATGGTTCGATGACTTCGACCTCGTCTTCGCCTCGAGCGGCCCGATCGCGGACCTGGTCCGGGAGCGCAGCGCGAAGGTCGCCACGGTCCTGCCGATCGCCACCAACCAGCACCGCTTCTCGAGCGCCTCGCCCGATCCGGACATGGCCTGCGATGTCCTGTTCGTCGGCAATTACTGGCACCAGCAGCGGGACGTCGTGGACGCCCTGCCGGAGCTGGCCCGCCGGGGCTATTCGGTGCGGGTCTACGGCCGGGGCTGGGAGACCGTGCCCGGCTTCGCGGACCTGCACCGCGGCTTCCTGCCGTACGAGGAGGTTCCCCGCGCCTACGCCTCCGCTCGAATCGTCGTCGACGACGCGGCTGGCCCGACGCGCGCCCGCGGGTCGGTGAACTCGCGGGTCTTCGACGCCATCGCCGCGGGCGCGCTCGTGGTCAGCAGCGGGACCGTCGGCGTGGCCGACGTCTTCGGGGCGGACTTTCCAACCTGGTCCGATCCCGCTTCGCTCGGGAGCGTGGTGGAGGCATCGCTCGGCGACGGCGACGCGGCGGCGGCGGTCGCCGAGCGGATGGCGCGGTTCCGGACCGTCGTGCTCGCGGAGCACACCTACGACGTTCGGGCGGGAACCATTCGGGAGGCCCTCCGAGGGTGGGTGACGGCGGCTCGCGTGGCCATCCGAGTGGGCATTCCCGACTGGGAGGTCGCGCCGACCTGGGGCGACTATCACTTCGCCCGCGCGGTCCAGCGCGGCTTCGAACGGAGCGGGCATGCCGTGCGCGTCCAGATCCTGCCGGACTGGACCACCGAGCTCGCGGCTCGCGAGGACATCACGCTCCATGTGCTCGGCCGTCGGGAGGCCCCCACCCATCCCGCCCAGGTGAACCTGCTGTGGCACATCAGCCACCCGGACGAAACCTCACCTCTGGCCTATGAGCGGTACGACCACGCGTTCGTGGCCTCGGACGGGTATGCCGAGCGCATGGGGCCGATCGTCCACGTCCCCGTGAGCCCCCTCCACCAGGCCACGGATCCGGAGCGGTTCCGGCCCGACCTCGTCGGCCCGCACCACGAGCTCCTCCTCGTCGCCAACTCCCGCCGCGTCCGCCGCCGGATCGTGGACGACCTTGCCGGCACGCCCTTCGATCTCGCGGTCTACGGAACGGGCTGGGCGCCTGAGCTCCTCGACCCGCGGCACCTGCGGGGGGAGCACATCCCCAACGAGGACCTGGCCCGGTTCTATGCCTCGGCCGACATCGTCCTCAACGATCACTGGGAGGACATGCGCCAGCACGGCTTCATCTCGAACCGGATCTACGACGCGCTGGCCTCGGGCGCGTTCGTCCTGTCCGACGCGGTGCCGGGCATCGAGGCCGAGTTCGACGGCGCGGTCGCGACGTACGAGCGGCGCGATGAGCTCGCGCCCCTGATCTCGCGCTACCTGGCCGACCCTGGCGAGCGGCGGCGACTCGCGGCAACCGG
>DASUHU010000297.1:0-8903 GCA_036273395.1 Candidatus Limnocylindrales bacterium | reverse complement strand
AGGCCAGCAGGAGGATCAGGGCCGACGCCGACGGGACGAGGCCGCCCGCGAGGCCCAGCGATACGAGGCTGCGCCACGAGACGCCCGAGCCGTCCACGGCCGGTTCGTGACCGTGCGGGTGCTCGTGACCGTGCGGGTGCTCGTGACCGTGCCGATGGTCGAGGGCACGCTCGTGGTCATGGCCCTGCTCATGGTCGTGGGGGCGCTCGCCCGAATGGTCGTGCCCGTCCGCGCGCCGGTCGTCGCGTCGAGCGACCAGCATCGCCTGCAGCCGAGCGAGCAGGAGCCGGCCGCCAATGACGATCACGAGGCCGCCCGACACGACCTCGAGGATCGGATAGAGCCGCTCGGGCGGCAGCACGCTCGCCGCCCCGAAGGTCAGGACGGCGAGCACGAGGACGCCGAGCGTATGGGACACGGTGACCGCGAGGCCAAGGCCGAGCGCCTGGCGTGCCGTGCCGCGGGTCCCGACCAGGTAGGCCGCCATGATCGTCTTGCCGTGCCCGGGCGAGATGGCATGGACGGCGCCGAGGCCCACCGCGACGAGCAGCGAGCCGAGCAGCACGAGCGGGCTGAGATCCTGCCCGCCGAACGCGACGAACGCGCTGAGGTCCGTTCCGACGCCGCCCGGAATGGCGCCGACCAGCGCATTGCCCGTCGCGCTCCCCGTTCCAGCGTCGGCACCGATCAGGCCGAGATCGGCGCCCGGCAGCGGCGACGCGTCCGGCGCCTGCCAGGGTGCGGCGGCCGCGCCGCCGGGCGTGGCGGCGAGCGTGATCGAGGCCATCGACAGCGGACGGCTGAGCAGATCGGTCGGGTACTGGGTGAGGCGCTCGGATGGGGAGCTGGTGAGCAGCTGGCTGCCATCGGTCGCGGCGAGCGAGATCCCGTCGCCGGTCACGTCGATCTCGCGCCACCCGATTCGCTGCCCGAAGGTCGAGTCCTGGAACGCGATCGCGGTCGAGGCGGTGATGGGAGCCGGGAGCGGTGCACCGAGCTCGCAGACGATCCGCATCGTCGTGAGGCCGCCCGCTCCGGGCAGGAAGGACACGCCCGCCTCGACCGGCGTCATGGCCGCGGGCGAGCCATCGACGGCCAGGCTGAGCCCGCCGAGCAGGCGCGGGCAGACGGCCAGCCGCTCCGCATCGAGCTCGGCCGGCTCGATCGTCCCGTCGCCGTTCGCGTCGATCCGCTGGCGCTCCTGGAACGTGGGGATCTCGGCCTCGTCGATCACGAGGTCGACGACGATCCGCTCCGGCGAGACCCGGATGCCCGCGTAGTGGTTGATCGTGAAGTTGCCGAGCGGGTGGGCCAGGGCGGCCGCGGGCAGGAGGGCCACGAGTCCGACCGCCGCGAGCAGTGGGCGCCCGAGGCGAGCCGGCAGCCGCGATCCGGACCGGCGGGTCACGGGAGTGCCTCGAGGGCCGCCTGGGCCTTGGTCGTCGCGAGAGGATCGAGTGCCCCGGTGGCCGCCAGCGCCCCCGCGAGCTCTCGACGCGCCTGATCGGTGCGGCCGAGGGCCGCGTCGATCATCCCGGCGTGGAACTCGATCAGCGGATCCTGCGTGCCGAAGGCGAGGGCCTGCTGGATCGTGGACTCGGCGTCGTTGGCCCGGCCATTCGCAAGCAGCGCCCAGGCCACCGTGTCGTATCCGTAGACGTCCTTCCGGACCGCGAGCTCCTGCTGGGCCATCGCCAGCGCCTGCGCCAGGTCGCGTCCGTGGTTGATCGAGAACAGGGCGAGCTGGCGATTGAAGACCGAGGCGGTCAGCTGGAGCTGCCCGATCGCTTCCACGGTCGCGTATTGCTGGCCGGCCTGGGTGGCCTGGCCGTCGAGGGCATACAGATCGCCGAGCTGGGTCAGGGTGTCGGGCTGGGGCGAGATCGCGATCGAGGCGGTGTCGTCGCGAATCGCGCCGGCCGTGTCGCCGAGGGCTGCCTCCGCTCGCGCCTGGCCTCCGAGCGCGAGGAAGCTGCCCGGCCATTCCTGGACCGCGGTCCGGTACCAGGCGAGCGCCGCCGTCGGGTTGCCGGCGGTCGTGGCCAGGGTCCCGAGGACGTACGCGTACCAGCTCAGCCCCGTGCCGGTCGTGCCGTCGGCGACTGCCTCGTCATAGGCCTTCTGGGCAAGTTGCGCGGCCTTGGCCGGCGAGCCCTGGATGAAGGCGAGCCTGGACAGCCGGGCATCGACGGCCTCGTTGTTCGGGGCGGCCTTCGCGAGGGCCGCATAGCTGGTGGCCGCGCCGGCCACGTCGCCGAGCTCGAGCTGGGCATCGCCGAGCGTCCCGAGTGCGGCGAGCTGGCTCGGATCGCTCCGGACGATCGCCTGCGCCTCGGCGAGCGCCTCGGGGAACTCGTGGAGCGATGCCAGCACCCGCGCGTGCACGACCCGCGCGGTCTCGTCGGACGGGACGATCGTGAGGGTGTGCTCCATGGCCTGGCGTGCCCGGTCGTAGTCCTCGACGTCGCCGGTCAGCCGGGCCCGCGCCTCGTACAGGAGTCCCAGGTTGTCCGAGGCATAGAAGTCGCGGGACTCGCGAGTGAGGTTGCCCGTCCAGGTCGCGATCGAGTGGTCGATCTGCTGGAGCCCGTCGAGGGCCAGCACGGTCCCGCCCGGCGCGGCGATGGCCACCGGAGGCGGTCCCTGTCCCGCGGCCGGATCGCCTGCCGCCGTCGCGGGCCCGGGCGCTGCGGCCCACGGGTGCCATGCGGGGACTGCATACGAGGCGGCGACGATGAGTGCGGCTGCGCCCAGCGCGGCGACCGGGCGGACTCGGCGGAGTGGCAGGTGAACGGCGAGCGCGGACATCGTGGCGTCGTCCTCTCTGGGCCAGGGGTCGGTCGGGGAGGGTTGGAGACGGCGGTGCGTGCGAAGGGGGGATCCCGAGGGAGCCTCGTTGCCGAGCGCTCCCTCGGGTTGCTCGGTCAGTGCGGCAGGCCGAGATACGGGAACTGGGACAGGTAATCCGTGTGCGGGCCGACGCCGTCACTCACCACGCAGCCGTTGGTCGTGAGACCGAGCTCCGTGTCGATGACGTCGTCTGCCAGGGCACGCCCGTTGAGCGGCCCAGCGGCGTGGCTGCCGACCGTGTAGGTCAGGACATCCGGCAGCAGGAGATTCGCGATTCCGTTCGCCTGGGTGGCGTCGTCATCGCTGCAGCCCGTCCCGAGCGCCGCGTTGATGTTCTCGAGCGTGTTGACGATGTTCGCCTTGAACTGCCCGCCGAACGCCGAGCGCTGCTGCGACGGCGGCGTGGTGTTGAAGCGGTTCTTGTCGGTCCCGGCATTCGGGTCGACGAGCGAGTTGTTGAACACCGTGTTGATGGCCGGCCGGCCGACCTGGTCGGCGGCGACCCACGACGAGCCGTTCCAGTACGAGGTCGCTCCCCAGACGCCGATGTGCGACCCGCCGAGCGAGTCGTTCGGGACCTGGAGGACGATGGCCTCGACGTTGAGCCCGAGGAAGAAGTCCGTCGGGTCACTGCCGAGCTGATCGGTGCCGAGCCCGAAGACGGTGCCCTCGAACCCGGTCAGGTCGAAGAAGAACGGATCGCTGCGGACGCCGGCGAACGTCGAGACGCCGCCCTTGCCCGAGCTGATGCCCGTCCCGGCCGTCGAGCCGGAGGCGATCCGCGTCCCGCTGCCGAGGCTCACCGCGTTGGCGCCTTCGTATCGGGTCACGGTGTACGTCTGGGCGCCGTTCGCGACGGCACCGAATCGCCAGACGTAGGCCAGATCCTGGATGGCGTCACCATTGCGATCGACGTTGAGGATGTAGCGGTCGTTCGCGCCGAACGTCCCGCCGAAGAGGTTGACGGCCGGGTTGGTCGTCAGGGCGAAGACCGTCTTCGAGGCGCTGCCGTCGAAGACGTACAGGTCGGCGATGTCTCGATCGCCGTGGTCGGAGTGCGGATCGAACATGCCGCCCTGGCTCAACCCGCCGAGGGCGGGTGCATCCAGGTGGTCCGAGGCGGACGCCAGCAACGGCGCGCCGCCAAGGACGAGGGTCAGGCCGGCGGCGGCGAGCAGGGCACCGCTCCTGAGCGTGGGTCGCTTCATCGAGTCCTCCAAGGGGAAGCCCGTCGCCGAGCGGTCCGACGCGTCAGGGACCGCCCGATGTCGAGGCTCCGACTGTCAACCGGACGCCATCGCGGACCCTCCCTCGGGCCATCGCTGGGTCGTCCTCGGCCGCTTCTACGCAGCACCCCGGAGCACGGATGAATGGCTCGTACACTCCCGTCCGATGGAGGCCGGTGAACCGCGAGGGCGGTTCCTGCGCACGAGGGGATGACGGAGCTCGAGGTGGGCTTCGAGGCCGGCCTGCCCGCCGAGCCGGACGATCCGGACCGGGCGGCCATCGCGCGTCTCGCCGGGGGTGACCCGGAGGCGCTGGAAGGGCTCTACGGTCGCTACGGGACGATGGCCTACTCGCTCGCGTACCGCATCACGGGAGACGCCACGGCCGCCGAGGACGCGGTCCAGGAGGCGTTCCTCGGGGTCTGGCGGAATGCGGCCCGCTACGAGGCCGTTCGCGGCAGCGTTCGCACGTGGCTGCTCTCGATCGTCCACCACCGCGCGATCGACAGCCTGCGCCGTCGGCGCGCCACGACCGCGCTGCCGGAGAGCGATGACGTCCCACCCGACGTGCTGACGTTGCCCGACCCGTGGGGCGACGTTGCCGCACGGCTCGACCGAGCCGAGATCCAGCGGGCGCTCGCCGCGATCCCGGCGGCGCAGCGGCAGTCGATCGAGCTGGCCTACTTCGGCGGCCTGACCCAGGTCGAGATCGCCACGCGGCTGGAGCTACCGTTAGGGACGGTGAAGAGCCGCCAACGTCTCGGGCTGCTCGCGATGCGACGCGCGCTCACCGGCGAAACCGGGCCGGCCGATGGCTGACCCCGGGTCCGTCCTGTCCCATGCGGAGGTCGAGGAGCTCGCGCCCGGGTTCGTCCTCGGCGCCCTTGACCCGGAGGAGATGGCCGCCGTTCGCGAGCATCTCGCGAGCTGTCCGCTCTCCCATCCCGTGCTCGAGACGCTCGGCGCGGTCGTGCCGGCGCTCGCCCTGGCCGCACCGGACACCCGGCCCGCACTGGATCTCGGCGCCCGGATCGTGGCTGCGGCGAGGCGAGAGGCGGGACCTGTCAGCTCGCCGACTGCCGTCACATCGACGGGCGATGACGCGACGGTCCGCGCGCCCCTGCAGCGGCCCGCCGAGCCGGTGGTCCGTCTCGATGTGCCGGGGCGCTCGGGGCGGGGGCTCGCGGCGTGGCTGGATGCGTTCCGGCGTCCGGCAGGGGCGTTCGCCGCCGTCGCGGTCGTGGTGGTGGTCGCCCTGGTCGCGTGGGACCTGCGACTCCAGCAGCAGGTCAGCGACCTCGACGCCTATCGGACAGCCGTCGCCCAGGTCCTGGATGCCGCCGCCGCGCCCGGGGGGCAGCTCGCCGTGCTCGCGGGCGCTTCGGGCGATGGCCCGAGCGGCCTCGCCGCCGTGACCCCCGGCGGCCACGTCGCCATCGCGATGCGGAATCTCGATCCGACCTCCGGAACGCAGGTCTACGAGGCCTGGCTCATCGCGGGGTCGGAGCCGCCGCTGCCCATCGGATCCTTTGCCGTCGGGTCTGGTGGGACGGGTGCCCTGAACGCGAGCGCCCAGGGCTCAACCGGCGGCTCCGGTACGGTCATCGCCCTGACTCGGGAGCCCGGCCCCGGCGCAACGACCCCGACCCTCCCGATCCTCGCCCAGGGCCGGGCGTCGGCGGCGACGAGCTAGTACCGCCGGGCCGGCCTCCGCTCCGCCTCAGCTCGGCGTCGCGGCCCCACTCGCTTCCGCGACGGTGCCCGGACCGGAGGTCCGAGCCGCGGCGAGGGCCGCGCGAGCCGAGGCCATGAGCTCGGACTCGGTCGTGCCGTCGGACGGGAAGCGGGCAACCCCCGCCGAGACCGTGAACCCGATGCCGCCGATCGGTGGCCGCGCGGCGACCGCACCGACGATCCGCCGGATGACGCTCGGGCCCTTCGCGCCGGGCGCGACGAGCACGAACTCGTCGTCGCCGGCACGGGCGACCGTGTCGACGAGCCGGACGGACTCCGCGACGACCGCGGCGACCTCGCGGAGCACGGCGTCACCGACGGCGCGACCCGCTCGATCGTTGATGCCGCCGAGGCCATCGACGTCGAAGATCGCGAGGCACAGGTCCGAGCCCTGTCTGCCCGCGCGGATGACCTCGAGCTCCACGACCCGAGCGAGGGTTCGAGCGTTCGCGAGACCGGTGAGCCCATCGGAGTTCGAGACGCGCTCCAGCCAGTCGCCGCGCTCCTCGGCGTCCGCGAGGAGCCGCGTCCGATCGACCAGGACGCCGACCAGGTCGGCGATCGCGCCGACCCGCTCCGCGTCGACCGGATCGATCGCCCAGGGAGCCGTGCGGACGACGCCCAGCGACCCGATCGGCTCCTCCACCCCGTGGCCGCTCACGACGATCGGCCACGCGCCCAGGACCGCCGACGCGTCGAGCGGGTCGGACGTGCCGAGGATCGCCGCCCGATCGCGGGCCGCGCGGGCGATCGGCCCGGTCCGATCCGCGGCGGCGGTCTCGTAGCCGGCTGTCGCGGCCTCGTCGAGCCCGACGCTGCCCGCGACCCGGAGCGCCTCGGCGGGACCGTCCCACAGGAACGCGGCGGCTCGATCGGCGTCGGCGACCCGGCACGCCGCCGCGAGGAGCTGACCCAGGGCGACGTCGGGATCGCCGGCGCGGGCCACCGCGCGAATGGCGTCGACGAGTGCCGGATCCGAGGTTCCGGGCTGGCGGGAATCGGTCACGGGCACCCCCTCGAGGTCGCTTGGGACGGACGAACCGGGGCCCGATCGTACTCGCAACGGAGGCTCCGTCAACCATGCGCCGCGCCCCGGTCAACGAGCCCGGATCGGGTTCGAATCACGACCGGCCGCTCATATACTCCCGGCCGTGAAGCTCGTGGTCGCGATCGTGCACAACGAAGACGCCGGCCAGCTCGTCGAGGCGCTGCTCCGTGCGGATCATCGGGCGACCCGGCTGCACTCGTCGGGCGGGTTCCTGAAGCAATCGAACGCGACCGTCATGCTCGGCGTGGAGGACGACGCCGTCGACGCCGTCCTCGCGATCATCCGCGAGTACTGCGTCGCGCGGAACGAGGTCGTCAACCCGATGCCGCCGATCATGGAGCCCGGCGAGTTCTTCCTGCCGTACCCGCTCGAGGTCGAGGTCGGCGGGGCCACGGTCTTCGTCCTTCCGGTGGAGCGGGTCGAGCGAATGTAGCCTCCCGCGCCGAACGCGCTCCGAGCGGTTACTCCGCCCCGCCGCGAGCCGGCGGACGCGGGCCGGACCGGACGACGGGCAGCTCGTCCCAGGCCTTCCAGCGATAGATCAGCGTCGAGATCGTCCAGCTCAGGGCGAAGATCGCGACGATCCCGAAGCCCAGGATCCCGAAGTCCATCGAGCCGAACCAGTCCCACACGCCGCCGTGGAGGTCGAACCGCTCGGCCACGATCCCGAGAACCTCGATCCCGCCGATGAGGAACGCCACGAGCACGGACATGAGCGTGATCGTGAGGTTGTAGTAGAGCTTCCGGATCGGCTTCACGTAGGCCCAGCCGTAGGCCCCGAGCATCAGGACGCCGTCGGTCGTGTCGACGAGGGACATGCCCGCGGCGAAGAGCGCCGGCAGGATCAGGATGTCCACGACCGGCAGGCCGGTCGCGCCGGTGGTCGCGGCGAGGCCCAGCAGCGCGACCTCGCTGGCGGTGTCGAACCCGAGGCCGAAGAGCAGCCCGAGCGGGTACATGTGCCAGCTCGTCCGCACGATCCGGAGCGCGGGCCTGAGCAGGCGGGCGAGCAAGCCCCGGTTCGCGAGGAAGTCCTCGAGGCTCTCCTCGTCGTAGGCGCCGCCCGAAGCGACCCGCCGGAACATCCGGTAGATGTCGACGAGGACGACGAGGTTGATCGTGCCGATCACGAGCAGGAATGTCGCCGACACGATCGTCCCGATCAGGCCCCCGATGTCCTGGAGTGTCGGCACGGCCGCCACGAAGCCTGCCGAGAGCGCGATGACGACCGACAGGATGACCACGACCGTCGAGTGGCCCAGGGAGAAGAACAGTCCGACGGCCACGGGCCGCTGGCCGTCCTGCATGAGCTTGCGGGTCGTGTTGTCGATCGCCGCGATGTGGTCCGCGTCGACGGCGTGCCGGAGTCCGAACGTGTAGGCCAGCAGGGCCGTTGGCAGCAGCAGGGGATAGTCGCGCGCCAGGAGCAGGGCCACCGCCCAGGTCCCGACGTTGAAGGCAATGAGCGCCGCGTATGTCCGGAGCACGCGATTCCGCAGCTCGCTGGAACGGCCCATCGTGCTGCGGAGGGTGGAAAGCATCGGGCTCGCAGTGTATTGCAACATGTCGCAACAGCAACCGTGGTCAGGAGAGGTACGAGCGTGCATCGCGGATGGATCACAGGCCGTACGATCGCGGCGTGAGCTCGATCTCGAACGCTCGTCCGCCAACCGCGCGCACGGCCACCGCGCGGACCGCCACCGCTCGGACGGCCGCTGCCCGGTCGGCGGGCTGGCAGGACGTCCGGGCGCGGCTGCACGCCCGCGGGCTGCGCTGGACGCCCCAGCGCCGGGCCCTCGTCGACGTGCTCGCGGCGTCGCGCGGGCACGTGACCGGCGCGGAGCTCGTGGAGCGCTGTCGCGCGGTCGATCCCAGCACCACCCCGTCGACGGTCTACCGGACCCTCGACGTCCTCGAGGAACTGGGCCTCGTCCGGCACGCCCACGGTGCCGACGGCCGCGAGGAGTACCACGTGCTGCCCGGCGCGGAGCACGGCCACCTCCACTGCGCGCGCTGCGGGGCCGCGTGGGAGCTCGGCGCCGACG
>DASUHU010000296.1:0-8490 GCA_036273395.1 Candidatus Limnocylindrales bacterium | reverse complement strand
CGCCGGCCGCAGCCTCGATCGGGTTTGACACCCGCGCGGGGCCGCCCGTAGACTCCGCGGCCGGCGCGGGTCCCGCGTCGCAACTCCCCAGGAGGCGGCACCAGAACGATGCACTGCAGGCTGATCGCCCGGCGACGCACGGCCGCGCCTTTCGGCGTTGTCGACGGCGGGAGATCTGTGCCCTCCTCGAGGTAACGACCGGGCGGCGATGCCGCCCTGACGGGATCCACGAGCCGTGGGCCAGATCGGGCCCACGGTTCTTTGTTTGTCCAGGGGTTGCTGCACGACCCCGCGACCGAGCAGAACGAGCCGCGAGCCAACCCGACGCCGAGCGCGCCGACGGGCTCGCGGCTCGTCGCGTCTCTCGACCCAGCCACCACCGCCCTGCCACCACGTCGTACCGCTGAAGGACCTCGGCCCATGACCACAACCACGCTCCGACAACCGAAGACCGAGCTCGGGTTGGACCGCACCGCGGCCGAGGCCGAGCTCCCGACGAACCCGGTGGCCGCAGCCAGCGGCCGGTCGATCGAGGCAGCCGTGCCCGCGCTCCTGGTGGAGGGCGTGACGAAGCGCTTCGTCGTCGGCCGGCGGAAGCGACCCGTGACGGCGATCGCGAACGTCTCCCTCCGCCTCGAGCGGGGCGGGACGATCGGGATCCTCGGCGCGAACGGCTCCGGCAAGTCGACGCTCATCCGGCTCGTGTCCGGCCTCCTGACCCTCGACGAGGGTCGGGTCGAGGTCTTCGGCCACGACCTGGTCCGCGAGGAGATGGCCGTGAAGCGGCTCATCAACCGCGTCAGCGTCGATGCCGCGTTCTTCAAGAAGCTGAGCCCGACGGAGAACCTCCTGTTCGCGGCCCGCCTGTACGGCATCGATGCCGGGCTGGCGCGGCGGCAGACCGTGGCGATCTGCGAACGGCTCGGGATCGCGAGGAAGCGGCTCGGGCGGCCGGTCGAGCAGATGAGCCGGGGCATGCAGCAGAAGGTCGCGATCGCGCGAGCCCTGCTGACGAGCCCGGCCCTCCTGCTCCTCGACGAGCCGACGACCGGGCTGGACCCTCGATCGAAGCTGGACGTCCAGGCCTTCATCGAGGACATCCGGACGAGCCACGACGCGTCGATCGTCCTGACGACGCACGACCTCGAGGAGGCGGACCGGCTCTGCGAGCGGATCGCGGTCCTCGACGACGGGCGGGCGGTGGTCCAGGACACGCCCGATGGCCTGAAGCGGCTCGTGGCCGCCCAGGGCCTGCCACCGACCCTCCACTCCGTGTTCATGACCTACACCGGCCGATCCCTCGACGAGGACGTCGAGGAGGAGGACGGCGGCAACGACGACGACTGAGCCTCGAGCTCAGAGAAAGGAACTCCCGAGATGCACGCAGGTCCCGAGCTGCGGCTCCGGCTGGCGAACGAGCGGATCGCTCGCGCCAACCGCCACGCCGCCCGGGCCCGCCTGGCCGAGCAGGCCAGGCAGCGGCCCCGTCCCTCGCTCCGCCGGTCCGTCGGTCGATCGATGATCTCGATCGGTCGGCGACTCGCGGCGGAGCCGGCGCCCCGTCCCGTCCGGTCCCGCTAGGGCCGGACGGGGCTCACCTCGAAAGGCAACGGTCCAGCCATGGCCCTCCTGACCCACGAGCTGAAGGCCTCGTACGCCTTCATGGAGCGGAACTTCTTCCTCAGTCGCCGGTACTGGGGCTGGGAGGCCGCATTCCTCGTCTACTCCGCCGCCGGCGCGCTGTCGATCTCGTTCATCGGCGTGCAGGCCGGCGATCCCCGGCTGCTCCTGACCCTGATGGTCGGGGCGATCTTCTGGAACTACCTCTCGGTGGTCTTCAGCTGGATCGCCGAGACGATCGCGGTCGAGCGCTGGGAGGGCACCCTCGAGTACACGATGATGGCGCCCGTCCGGCGCTCGACCCATCTCCTGGGCTCGGTCGCCTACGCCATGGTCTACGGGCTGATCCACACCGCCGCGATCCTCGTGGCGATGGTCCTGTTCTTCCCGAACCTGGCGATCGGCGGCGCCGACCCGCTGACCGTCGTGGCGTTCATGGTCCTCGGCTCGTTCAGCCTCGTCGGGATCGCGATGATCGCCGCGATCCTGCCGCTGCTGTACGTCGAGCGGGGAGCCCAGATGACGTTCGTCCTGCAATCGGTTCTGCTGCTCGTCAGCGGGGTCTACTACCCGGTCAGCGTCCTGCCCGGGTGGATGCAGGCCATCTCGCACCTCTCGCCGGCGACCTACGCGATCGACGGGGTCCGCCAGGGCCTCATCGACGGCGCGCCGCTGGCGTCGCTGCTCGGCGACGTCTGGCCGCTCATCGTGATGGGGATCGTGTTCATCCCGCTCGGCCTGTGGGCCTTCGGGCGGGCAGAGCGCTATGCGAAGCGCACCGGCAAGCTCAAGCGAGTCGGGTGATGGGCAGCGTCACGAGCGCCCGGCAGTTCGTCCTCCGGCCCTATCGCGGGCCGGAGGACCACGCCGAGATGAACCGCGTGGCGAACCTCGTCCGCGCCGCGGACGGCGATCCCGAGCCGTCGCCCGTGGCCGAGATGACGGCCTACTACGCGCGGTTCGACCAGCAGGAGCTGCGGGATGACTGCGCGATCGCCGAGCTCGACGGTCGGGTCATCGCCTACGTCCGAGCGTCGTGGGAGACGCTGAGCACCGGGGAGGCCGGGACGGCCGGCGTCGCGAACGTCGATCCAGCGATCGAGGACCGGGACCTGAGCCTCGCCCTCGTCCGGCACCTCGTTCGACGGGCGCGTGCCCACCGCGCCCGCACGGGAGAACGCGGGTACGTGCGGTCGTATGCGGGCGACCGGAATGTCCAGCTGCGGGCCGCGCTCGAGGCGGAGGGCTTCGAGGTCGTCCGCGCGGGAGCCCAGATGGTCCGCCCGTCGCTCGCAGCGATCCCGGACATCCCGCTGCCGGACGGCTTCGAGATCCGGCCGATCGACCGTGACGACCTCGCAACGATCCGCCGGGTCTGGGAGGCCGACGGACGCGCGTTCGCCGACAGCTACGGCCACGAGGCGCCGACCGAGGCGGTCTTCGCGGCATGGCGGACCTCGTCGACGTTCGAGCCCCGGCTGTGGCAGGTCGCGTTCCACGGCGACGAGATCGCGGGGCAGATCCTCAACTACCTCGGGGCACCCGAGCCGGACGGCGGCCGGATCGGGTTCACCGAGGCGATCTCCGTGCAACCCGAGTTCCGCCGTCGCGGCCTGGCCCGGGCGCTGCTGGCGGCGAGCCTCCGGACCGTTCGCGACGCCGGCGCGACCCGGGCCGCGCTCGGGGTCGACAGCCAGAACCCGAACCAGGCCCAGCAGCTCTACGCGAGCCTGGGCTACGAGGTCGTCTCGACCTTCTACATGTATGAGCTGCCCGAGGCGAATCTCGCGGGAGGGGGCGGGTGAGGTCCACGGTCGCGCCGGTCACGTATCGGGCCTTCGATCCGCCGCGTGACTATCCAGCCGCAGCGGCGCTGGTCTCGGCGGCCAACGTGGACGACGGCATCGACTGGCTGCCGACGAGCCAGGTCCTCGAGCATGCGTTCGGCAGCTCGGCGACCTTCACGCCCGCGGTGGATGCCCGCGTCGCCGAGGTCGAGGCGCGGATGGCCGGACTGCTGACCGCCGACTGGCGGCAGCGCGGCGAGAAGGTCGTCCATGAGCTGGAGCTGTGGGTCCATCCCGACGATCGCCTCAGCGGGATCGGCAACGACCTCGTCGCCTGGGGCGAGGCCCATGAAGCCGGGCGTGTGGCAGCCGGCGCGGGCGGGCCGTCCGGCCTTCGCCACGAGATCGGATTCGGGGGCGTGGACGCGACGGCCAACTCCGACCTGGCCGTCCGGCGCGGCTACCGCGCGGTTCGGTACTTCATCGAGATGCGCCGCCGGGTCGACGGCCACGTGCCCGATGCGCCCTTGCCCGAGGGCCTCGAGGTCCGCCCGGTCCGGCCCGAGGATCATCGCCGCATCTGGGACGCCGACGTCGACGCCTTCCGGGACCACTGGGAGGCGTCGGAGCGATCCGAGACGGACTTCGCGTCATGGTTCAGCCGGCCGCATCTCGACACGACGCTGTGGCAGGTGGCCTGGGATGGCGGGGAGGTCGCGGGGTCCGTCATGACGTCCGTCGATCCCGACGAGAATGCCCGGCTCGGGGTGCGCCGCGCGTGGCTGGACCACATCTCCGTCCGCCGTCCGTGGCGTCAACGCGGGCTGGCCGCGGCGCTCATCGGCGCGACGCTCGACCTGCTCCTCGAGCGCGGCCTCGACGAGGCCGGGCTGGGCGTCGACGCCGAGAACCCGAGCGGCGCGCTGCGGCTCTACGAGCGGATGGGCTTCGAGCAGGTGCGGACCGGGATCGTCTACCGGAAGGAGCTGCCGCTCGACTGAGCGGAACGCGCAAGGGCGCCGGCCCGGGTCAGATCGGGAGCCGGCGCTCCCGCGCGACCCACTCCAGCCACGACAGCTCCCGCCCGATCGATGTCTCGGGTCCGTGTCCGGGCAGGACGGTCAGCCCCGGATCGAGCCCGGCGAGCCGGGCGAGCGAGTCGGCCATCGCGGCCTCGTCGCCGCCCGGCAGGTCCACCCGGCCGAAGGACCCGGCGAAGAGCGTGTCGCCGCTGAAGAGCAGCCCGAGCTCGCCGGCCAGGAGGCAGACCGAGCCCTCGGTGTGGCCGGGCGTGTGGAGGACCGTCAGCCGGACACTCCCGAAGGAGATCTCGGCCCCGTCCGCCAGGTCCACGGCGGGCACCGACGGCGGGATCTCGAAAGGCGCCATGATCGGATCGGGCCGGAGGAGCCGGTCGGCATCCAGGGGGTGGACCGCGATCGCGGCACCGGTTCGGTCCGCGACGCGGGCGTTATCGCCCACGTGGTCCCAGTGCCCATGGGTCGAGACGATCAACTCGAGGGTCCAGTCCCGGGCCGCGAGCTCGTCCGTGAGCCAGGGCAGGCTCGGGATCGCGGTGTCGATCGCGATGGCCTCGCGGGAGCGCTCGTCGGCCAGGACGTGGAGGTTCGTCGCGAGCGGCCCGATGACCCGATGGAGGCGCTGCATCCCGAAGGGTCAGGGCCGTCAGGCCGGTTCCGGCGACGCCACCTGCGCGCGGATGCAGTCGAGCAGGCCGTCGATCATGCCCGTGCCCGCGCCTCGGAGGAGGCCTTCGCCCATCGCGGCAAAGGGTCCGGTGAGCTCGAGGTGCGCGGTCCACTCGATGGCCGTGGGGCCTTCGGCCGGTCCGCCGAGTGAGAGCGTCGCGGCGCCGGTGAGGTTCGTGCCCGCGGCTCCGCCGGCCGCCCCGAGCGTGACCCGGTCAGGCTCGGCCAGGTCGCGCAGCTCGAGGTTGACGACGAGCGTCGCGCCGAACAATCCGCCTCCGACCTGGGCGGTCATCCGGGCATGCCGGTCGTCGACCTGCTGGATGGTCGGCGCATCGGCGCCCAAGGGACCGCAGCGCCCGAGCGTGCGGAGATCCGTGAGGAGCGTCCAGACGCGCTGCCGCGGCGCGTCGATCGAGGCGTTGCCGGCGAGGTCCACGAGCCGAGTCTAGGGACGATCGTCGGGGCCGGCGGCGAGCGCTCGGGCGACCGCCCGGTCATCGGCCGCCAGCAGCTCGGCCAGGGCCTCCAGGTCTGCCGGCCGGTCGAGGTCGGGGTTCGAGCCCTCGACGTCGATCCAGCGGACGAGCTCGGGCCGGGTCGCGAGGATCGGGCCCAGGCCGCGGTCACCCCGGGCCTCGTCGATGAGCGGTCCGGCCTCGGGCTCGAGGCGCACCGGGTTCGGACCACCGCCAGCCGCATAGCGCGGCGCCACCACCGGGCGGGTCGGATCGAGCGGCGCGGCGAGGAGGGCCGCGATCACCCGCGGCGGGACGACCGGCTGGTCCCCGAGGAGGATCAGGGTCGCGGCGGGAACGGGCCGGAGCATCGATGCCGCGGCCCAGCCGAGCTGGAGGGAGGACGAGAGCCCCCGCTCGGGAGCGGGATTCGGGATCCGGCGAGCGCTCCCCCACTCGATCGTCTCGTCGAGCTCCGAGGCCGATGCCGGAACGACGACGAGCTGCCGCCCGATCCCGGCCGAGGCGAGGCGCTCGAGCACGTGCTGCAGGACGGGACGCCCGTCGAGTCGGGCGAGGAGCTTCGATCCGGGCGCACCGCCGAAGCGCGATCCGGCACCGGCCGCGAGGACGACCGCGGCCACCTCGGCGGGCTCAGGCACGAGGCTCGGCCACCCCCCTCATGCGCGCGCGGTGATGGGACCCGAGCCGTCGGCAAGGGGCCGACCCGTGCCACCCCGCCGGACGGCGACGATCTCGGCCAGGATCGAGAGGGCGGTCTCGTCGGGCTCGCGGCCGCCGAGGTCCAGCCCGATCGGACCATGGAGTTGCCCGAGATCGGCCTCCGTGAGGCCCGCGCCCAGGAGCCGGTCGCGTCGCTCCCGCTGGCTCCGCCGGGATCCGACGGCGCCGACGTAGCGGGCCCCCCGCGCGAACGCGTCGACGATGGCCGGCTCATCGACCTTGGGATCGTGCGACAGGACCGCGACGGCATCGTCCGGGCCCAGGCCGATCGCCGCGAATGCCTCGTCCGGCCATTCGACCCGAAGCTCGTCGACCCCGGGGAACCGCTCGCTCGTCGCGAAGGCGGCCCGCGGATCGACGACCACCGTCGTGTAGCCGGTTGCGCCGGCGAGGCGGACGAGGTGGCGCGCGACCTCGGTTGCCCCGACGACGACGAGCCGAGGCGGCCGCGGGAAGGCCTCGACGAACACCGCCTCGCTCCCGCTCGTGAGCAGGCGGGAGAGGCCGCCGTGAACCGCCTGGCCGGCCGCCGCCAGCGCCGGATCCGCGAGCGGCGGTTCGGCAGCATCGGGGTCGACGACCGTCGCGGTGCCGGGTGACTCCCAGGCCTGCGGCCCGTCGCGGCGCGCCGCCTCGGCGGCGGCGGCCGCTCCCGCGGGCCGGTCCGCGTCCGGAGGCGGCAGGCGCGACGGGAGCGTCGTGATCACGGCGAGGCCGCGCTGCCGGGCCGCGGCCTCGACCTCGGGTCGAACGAACGGCTCGACGAGGACGTCGATGGTGCCGCCGCAGGCGAGCCCCACGTCCCAGGCCTCGCGGTCGGTGATCCCGTAGCGAATCACGCGGGAGCGTCCGCTTCGGATCGCCTCGGTGACCAGCTCCGCGGTGGCGCCCTCGACGCAGCCGCCGCTGACCGAGCCGACCATCCGCCCGTCGTCGGCCACGAGCAGGACCGCACCCTCGCGCCGCGGCGCCGAGCCGAACGCGCGGATCACCACCGCTCGTCCGACGGCGCGGCCCTCGGCCCGCCAGGCATCGAGCGCCGGCAGCAGGTCGCGCATCGTCAGGTCAGCCGCGGCGCGGCCGCGGGGTCGGCCGACTCGAGCTGGCGGGCCGGTCGATACGCCCCGAGCGCGGACGGCAGCTCCGTGGCCGTCGCGGGGGCGTGGGCCGCCGCCTCGCTGCCCCGGATCACGTCGCCCGCGGGCGCGCCGGCGAGGATCTCCCCGAGTCGCTCGAGGCTCGCCACGGTGCCGGCCGCGAGGAAGTCGTCGACGAATGGCAGGGCGGCCCGCATCCCGGCCGCGAGGGGCTGGTAGCCGGGCGTACCGGCGAGCGGGTTCAGCCAGATGAGCCGGTGGCAGCTCCGCCGCAGCCTGGCCGTCTCGGTCGCAACGAGATTCGGATCGCCCCGGTCCCAGCCATCGGACACGATGATCACGACCGCGCTCGATCGGAGCGTCCGGCGGGCCCAGTGGAGGTTGAACTCCCGGAACGACTCGCCGATCCGCGTCCCGCCGGCCCAGTCCGTCACGGTCTCGGACACTCGCCGAAGCGCCCGATCCCGATCGCGATCCCGGAGCACCCGGGTGACGCGCGTCAGTCGCGTGCCGAACACGTATGACTCGGTCTTGACGCTCGAGGCCGCGGCGAGGGCCTGGACGAACCGGAGCAGGAGCCGCGAATGCCGCTCCATCGAGCCCGAGATGTCGCAGATCACCGTCAGGGGTCGCGGTCGCGTGATCGGCCGGCGCCAGACCCATTCGAGGATCTCGCCGCCTGTGGCGAGGTTCTTCCGGAACATCGCCCGTGGCGCGAGCCGGCGGCCATGCGGGTGGAGCTCGTAGCGTCGGGTCCGGCGCCGCTCGAGACGCGGGAGCAGGAGATCGACCAAGCGCTCGGCGTCGCGCAGCTCGGCCGGGGTCATCCGGTCGAAGTCCTTGTGGCGCAGCGACTCGAGCCGGCTGTAGGCGTCCGGGGCGATGACCTGGGCTTCGGCCTCGCCGGTCTGGTCCTCCGTCGAGGCGCCCTCGCTCGGCAGCGGCATCCCGGATCGATCCTCGGCCGAGGTCGCCCGTTCGTCCCCGGCGAGCAGCAGCTCCTGCCCTGGCAGCCCGGGCTCATCGGTCGCGATCAGCTCGGCTGGGCCTTCGCCGTCATCCTCGCCCAGCACGA
>DASUHU010000295.1:0-8182 GCA_036273395.1 Candidatus Limnocylindrales bacterium | reverse complement strand
GCGGGCTTCGGGGCCGCGTCCCTCGTCGCGACGTACGCGACCTCGTTCGGCATCCTCGAGCTGAGCCGCGTCCTGCAGGCCGTCAGCGGCGCGCTGGTTTCGACATCGTCGGCGGCGCTCATCCGCGAGACCGCGCCGGCCGATCGACGCGGCGAGGCATTCGGGCTGTTCGACCTCCTGACCTCCACGAGCGCCGCCATCGGGCCATTCGTCGGTGGCGTCATCGTCGGGGCGCTGGGCTGGCGGGCGATGTTCTTCGTCGCGGTCCCCATCGCACTCGTGTCGGCCATCCTCGTGCTGGTCGTCGTCCATCCCTCGCGCGAAGCCGACCTCGCCGACCGAGGCGCCCATCCTCGGCCGCTCGACGCGCCGGGCCTCGTCCTGCTCGGCCTGGCCATCGCCGCCTTCCTCGTCGCGCTCCACGCGATCGGCGACGCCGACGCGACCGGCCAGCTCGTGGCGGCCGCGGCCGTGGTCCCGCTCCTGCTGGCGTTCCTCGCCGTCGAGGGTCGGGAGTCCCACCCGGCGGTGGATCCGCGACTCTTCCGACGCGCCGCGTTCGCGGCCGCGGTCGCGGGGGTGTTCGGCTCGACGGTCGTGCTGCACGGGAGCTTCATTTTGGTCCCGCTGCTGGTCGAGCGGCTGCTCGGGAACAGCGCGACCACCACCGGGATCGTGCTGCTCGGGCTGGCCGGCGTCGGAGCGGTCGTCTCGCCGTTCGGTGGCCGGCTCTCGGATCGTCGCGGCCGCCGCCTCGCGGTCGTGGCCGGCTCGCTCCTGAGCGCGATCGGGCTGGCCTTCCTGGCGCTGCCGGCCTCGATCGCCTCGGCCGCCGCCGTGGCGCTCCTGCTCGGCGTCGTCGGGTTCGGGAACGGGCTCACCTCGCCCCGCCAGGCCGCGGCGCTCGAGAGCGTCGAGCCGGCGCGGGTCGGGATGGCCGCCGGCACGTATTACACCGGCCGGTACCTCGGCGGCGTGGTCGGCGCGAGCCTCGCCGGTGCGCTGCTCGGCACGACCGTCACCGCGGGCGGCGTGACCCTGGGGTTCGCGGTCCTCGCGGGCACGATGGTGCTCGTGACCGTCGCGTCGCTGGGGCTCCCGGGTCGGCGCGTCGCCGGCGTCCCGGCCCCCGCCTGACGCTACCGCAGCTCCCTGGCGTAGCGGCGCGCCTCGGCGATCCGCTCGCTTCGAACCCTCGCGGCGAACCGGCTCTCGCGCTCCCCGAGGGGCTCGAGCTCGTCCCGCGGCCGCCCAAGCGCCCAGGCCAGCAGGAGATCGGCCAGCTCCGGGTTCCTCGGCAGCACGGGGCCGTGGAGGTACGTGCCGACGACGTGGCCCTGGATGGCGCCATCCGTCGGTGGCGTGGTGCCGTTCCCGGTCCCGATCTCGAGCTCGCTCAGCGGGCGCGCCGCGGGCCCGATCGTGGTCCGTCCCGCGTGCGTCTCGTAGCCGCTCATCGCCGGCAGCCCGAGATCGGGCACCGGTCGGGTCACGACCCGGCGATCGACGACTGCACCGGTCCGGGTCTCGACGTCGAGCAGCCCGACCCCGTCGACGAGCCGGCCATCGCTCCCCGGGAGCACTCGCCCGAGGAGCTGGTAGCCCGACCCGACGCCGAACGCCACGGACCCATCCGCGACCGCCCGCGCGACCGTGCCGTCGATCCTGAGCCGTTGCGCCACCAGTGGCGCGTCCTCGTCCTCGCCGCCCCCGATCACATAGAGGTTCGCCGGTGGAACGGGCTCGCCGAGGTTGACCGATCGAACCTCGACGTCGATGCCGCGGCGCCGCGCCCGCCAGGCCAGCGTGACCACGTTGCCGCCGTCGCCCTGGTTGAAGAGCAGGCCCGGGAACAGCTCGACGATGACGAACGGCCGAGCCATCAGGACCGCGGCTCGGCCGGCGGCCCTGCCAGCGCCTGCCGCGGCAGCGCGTCCCGAAGCTCCAGGAAGGCCGGGTAGTTCGTGGCCACCGTCACGGGACCCGCCGGACAGGCTCGAATGGCGTCGAACGGATTCGGGATGGTCCTGACCTCGAGGCCCGCCAGCTCCAGGCGAAGCGCGATGTCGTTGGCTCGAACCCCGGTCGCGATGACGGGCCGGCCGGCGAGTCGCTCGAGGGGCGCCTCCCAGACGAAGCTCGTATCCCTCGCGTTGAAGTCGCCCCGGGCGGTGATGTCGAAGATCAGCGGCTCGTCGGACGCCTCGACGGCATCGACGGTCTCCTGCCAGCTGGCGGGGTTCTTCGAGAGCAGGAGCCGAACGAGCCGGCCGTCGAGGTCGCGCCGGCCATACCGGCCATCGACGTCGACCACGTCCGCGAAGGCCGCCGCGGACGCCTCCGCCGGCGCGCCGAGCGCGATCGCCGTGGCGATGGCGAAGAGCGCATTGACCTCGTTGACGTCGCCCGGCATCCCGAGGTGAAGCGGGATGGCCAGGCCGTCGGGTCCGTGGACGACCCCATCCCGGAGCGTCCAGGCCGGAGTCGGTCGTCGCTGCCCGCAGACTTCGCACCACCACTCGCCCGGCGGGTCCGAGGCGGGATCGACGCGCAGGGTGACCATGTCGTCACGGCAGACCAGCCCGTCGCCGGCCCAGCGGTGGCCTCCCGACACCCAGACGAGCTCCGGAGATCGTGGACCGTGGGGGCCCCGGAGCGACCACGCGACGAGCGGATCGTCCGCGTTCGCGACGATCGTGCAGGGCCAGTCGATCCGAGCCACCGTGTCGCGCCAATGCCGGATCAGCCGCTTGTACCGGACGCCTCGCTCCAGGTAGTCGCGGGCGACGTTCATGAGCGTGATGACCCGCGGCCGCACGGCGCGGGCCAGTGTCCCGAGGTAGAGCTCGTCGACCTCGAGGACCGCGTATGGGGCGGCGCGATCGGCGTCGAGGGCCACGATCAGGCCCGACTCCATGTTCGAGCCGCCATCGTTGTGGGCCGCAGGCCCGAGCGTGGCCCGAACCGCAGCCGCCAGGAGCATCGCGGTGGTGCTCTTGCCGTTCGTGGCCGAGATGAAGGCCGTGGTCCGGCCCACGGCGAGGTGGCGCAGGAGCGCGGGGTCGAGCTTCGAGGCGACCGCCCCGCCGATGACGGTTCCGCGACCTCTCCCGAGCCGGGCCGAGAGTCCGGACGCCGCGCGACTGGCGCTCAGGGCCGCCCGGGAGCGCAGCGGCAGGCTCGGCGGCGTCGGCACGAGGCGAGGGTCGCACAGACCGCGGGCTCACGCGTCGCCCTGCACGGGCGCGATGCGCGTCAGATGACTTGGCACCCGCACGCGATGCGGTTGCAGGCACGGCCCCCATCGCCGCCCGCTATCGTTGCGGTCCCGATGAGCGACTGCCCGCGATGACCTCGCGCTCCGACGAGGCCGCGATTCCCATCGACCAGCCGCGCGACCAGGCCGGCACCGGGCCGACAGGTACCGGCGCCGAGAGCTCCGGTGCCACGGGCAGCGGCACCACCAGCGAAACCCCCGGGCGCTCGATCCTCGGCCTTCTCGAGGACACCCGGACGCGTCTCGTCCTCACGAGCGGCACGCTCCTGTTCGTCGAGCTGCTGCTGATCCGATGGGTCCCCTCGACGGTCGAGTACCTCGGGTTCTTCAGCAACTTCCTGCTGATGGCGAGCTTCCTCGGGATCGGCCTCGGGATCCTGATCGGGCGACGGGTCAACGTCGCGGCGATCGCGATCTTCCCGATCGTGCTCGCGGTCGTGGTCTGGGTCATCACGAGCTTCGGGCTCAACATCCAGATCAAGTCGAGCAACGAGCTGTTCTTCGGGCTGGCCGAGAGCAACGCGGCCGACATCAACTTCCTCGTCCTGCCGCTCGTCTTCACCCTCGTCACGGTGCTCATGGCCGCGCTGGCCCTGCCGCTCGGGTCCCTCCTCCGGTCGCGACCACCGCTCGAGGCCTACACGTTCGACATCGTCGGCTCGCTGTGCGGGATCGCGGGGTTCACCGCCCTGTCCGCGGCCAGCACGTCACCGGTCGTGTGGTTCTTCGTCGCCGCGGTGCTCGTCGTCCTGATCTGTGCCGGGGCGGCGCTCCGCTGGCCGGCCCTGGTCTCCGGCCTCGCGTTCGCGGCGATCCTCGTCCTGACCGCGATGCACATCCCGAGCAACGGCAGCGAGATCTGGTCGCCGTACTACCGGATCGACACCTACAGGAACACAGCCAACCAGCTCGCGATCAACGTCAACGGCATCCCGCATCAGACGATCCACACGGTCGACGGGCCGCAGGAGGCCTTCTACACCCAGATCTATCGCTGGTTCCCGAACCGGACCTACCAGAACGTCCTGATCGTGGGCGCGGGGAGCGGCACGGACACGGGCATCGCACTGGCCCGCGGCGCCGGGCATGTCGACGCGGTCGAGATCGATCCGGCCATCCAGCAGCTGGGCCTCGAGTACGACACGGACAAGCCCTACCAGGATCCGCGCGTGACCTCGATCGAGAACGATGGCCGGGCGTTCCTCCGCGGCACCGACAAGCAGTACGACCTGGTGATCTTCGCCCTGCCCGACTCGCTGACCCTGGTCAGCTCGCAGGCCAACATCCGCCTCGAGTCGTTCCTGTTCACCGTCCAGGCGTTCGAGAGCGTCCGCGACCACCTAGCCCCGAACGGCGTGTTCGTCGCCTACAACTACTACCGCGAGCCGTGGCTCGTCGCGAAGATCGATTCGATGATGCAGGCGGCCTTCGGGACGAAGCCGCTGCTCCGCCTGACCGCAAACACCCAGGCGGTCCTCGCCGACGGGCCGGCCGTGGCGAACCTCCAGGGCGCCAATCCGCCCGGCGACCAGACCGACGCGGTCCCGAACGTCGGCGATCCGACGCCGCAGCTCGCCACCGACGACTGGCCGTTCCTGTACCTCCGAACGCCGTTCATCGCCGACTACTACTGGGCCGGCCTGGGCTTCGCTCTCGTGCTCGCGCTCGTGCTCGTGGCCGGCGCCGCACGCGGGACGAAGACCACGATCCGCCGGTTCAGCCCGCACTTCTTCGTGCTCGGCAGCGCGTTCCTCCTGCTCGAGACGCGGAGCCTCGTCAGCTTCAGCCTGCTGTTCGGCTCGACCTGGCTCGTCAATGCCCTGGCCTTCTTCGCGATCCTGCTCGGGGTGCTCCTGGCCATCTTCGTGAACGCCAAGCTCAACATCCGGCGGCCGGGGATCCTGTACGGGCTGCTGTTCGTGGCGATCGGGATCGCGTTCCTGATCCCGCCGTCCTCGCTGCTCATCGATCCCCCATGGCTGCGGTACACGGTGGCCGCGATCGTGGCCTTCGCGCCCGTGTTCATCGCGAACCTCGTCTTCACGTACTCGTTCCGGGACACGCGAACCGCCGACATGGCCTTCGCCAGCAACCTAATGGGGGCGATGGTGGGCGGCGCGCTCGAATACGCCTCGCTCATCACCGGCTACCAGTTCCTGCTCGTGATCGTCGCGATCCTCTATGCGCTCGCGTGGCTCTTCGCGAACCGGGTTCGCTTCCTCGCGGACCGCGACCTGGCGGCAGCCGGGCCCGCGGGGCAGGTGGTCGTCGAGGCGCCCGCCTGAGCTCGGCGGCCGTGGTGGCGACGCTCCGTCACCGTGAGGTCCTCTCTCCGAATAGCAACCCAGGCATTACGGATCATCGATTCCGGCCCGTTTTCCTGCCTGCCCGTGGGCGGGTGTTGCTATCTGACGGTGAATTCCTCCCCGTTTCCAGATGCGTACCCCGTGGGTTCATAAACAGCACGAACCGAGGATCCGACGTCCCGCCCAGACCATTCCGGAGCCGTCAGGACCACCCCGGACCTTCGAGGCATCGCGCGGTGAGCCGGGCTGCCTAGACTTCGCGCGGTGCCAGAGGCCAACCCCCCGCTCGAGCCCGCCGCAGCCCCCGCCGCGGAGCTCGCGACCGAGCTCGCCGTCGAGCCGACGCCACGACCCTCGCTTCGCCAGAACCGCCACGTCCTGACCCTGCTCTCGTCTGCATGGCCGGGCCTCGGCCAGCTCGCTGCGGGCGCTCGACGGACCGCGATCGTCCTCGCGCTGCCGCCGCTCGTCCTGCTCGCGCTCGCGATCGGCGCCATCCTGAGCCCGGACCGGCTGACGCGCCTGTCGCTGCTCCTCGACCCCGCGGTCATCTCGACGATCCTGGTCATCGAGCTCGCGCTCCTGGCCTGGCGCCTCGGAGCCGTCGCCGACGCGTTCCGGCGCGGGCACGGGTCCATCGGCGGGCGCGCCTCCGTGCTGACCGCCGTCGGCCTCCTGTTCGTCCTCGTCCCGAGCGTCTACGCCGCGTACCTGACCGAGGTCGCCCGGGAGGCGGCGACCGCCGTCTTCTCGACGAGCGAATCGGACCAGGCACCACAGAGCATCCCGACGGACCGGATCGCGCCCGAGGATCCGGACCTCACGGGCGTGATCGGCACGCCGGAGCCGAGCGCCCCCGACCTCGGCCGATTCACGGTCCTGTTCATCGGCGGCGACTCCGGGCCGGGTCGAGATCACTTCCTGACCGACACGATGATCGTGGCCTCGCTCGATCCCGCCTCGAACGCCGTCTCGATGGTCTCGATGCCCCGCGACACGGTCGACGTGCCCTTGCCCGACGGGCGGGTCTACCACGGCAAGATCAACACGCTCGTGACGTACGTCGACGCCCACAAGAGCCTGTTCCCGGGCGTGAAGTCGGGCGAGACCGAGCTCGCCAACACCCTCGGTGCCCTGCTCGGCGTCCAGGTCGACGGCTGGGTCGAGGTCAACCTGCCGGGCTTCGAGCAGGTCGTGAACAGTCTCGGTGGCATCGACGTGACCGTCCACGACGGCTTCTGCGATCCGACCTACCACGACTACGGCTACCCGAACGGCTTCGCGATCGCGGCCGGCCGGTACCACATGAACGGCCAGGAGGCGCTCGCCTACGCCCGAGTCCGCAAGGCCGAGGGCGAATCCGACTTCACGCGAGCGGCCCGCCAGCAGGAGCTGATCGTCGCCCTCCGGGATCGGGTCGTATCGGGCGGCTTCGTGAACGACCCGGCGGGGTTCATCGCCTCGTTCGGTGATCTCGCCCGGACGAATCTCACGCCGTCGGCGCTCCTGCCATACGTCGACTCGGCTTCGAAGATCGACCGGGATCACATCTTCCGGGCGGTCATCACCTACCCGCTCATCAAGTACCTGCCGAACGATCCCCGCGGCTGGGCCGTCGCTCCGATCGTCGACCGGATCCGCGCCCTCGGCGCCCAGGCCTACCCGCCGGCGGGCACGCTCCCGACCGGCCTCGACACGATCCCCGCCGACGACGGCGCCGCCCGCTCGACGAGCAGCGGCATCACCACGTGCACGGCCGCCCCGAAGCCGACCGCCACCCCGTCACCGACCCCTGGGCCAACCTCCAGCTCCCCGAGCCCCGCACCCTCGGACGCGCCGAGTGCCCCACCGACCGAACCCCCGACGCCGGAGCCGACGCCCGCAGCGACGCCCGAGCCCAGCTCGTAACGCGGCAACGACTCGCCCCGGGCAAGCTCGGGGGACGTACTACTGCGACACGTCGGGTTCGAGGAGATACGGCGAAGCCGGGATCCGATCGTACGGGTAGTCCAACTTGATCGTGGCTTGACCGGCGAATTTTGCCGTCCACGACAACACCATGCCGACCGTGTTAAAGCCGTTTCCACCGGTAATCACGACGTCGTCGTATGGGGCGTAGAGGATTCCCCGGAAGGCGATGCCTGGCTCCGATCCCGACGTTCCGGACATCGAGAACCGCCCGAGGATCGAATAGTTCGCGGGATCCGTGCTGCCATTGGTCTTCGGCCGGAAGTACATCGTGACGCCGCGGTAATTCGCCGTCGGGTTGTAGTCAGTGCCCGAAGTAGGCCACCGCTGAACCGTGCACGGATAGGCGTCGGCGCACGGTCCGCCCCACGTCGAAGCCCCTGCCGTCGTATCGCTCGGATCGATCATCCAGGCCGCGGCCAACCCATCGGCGGACAGCGGACACAACGGGAACGACTCATTGGTCGAATGCCAGGCTGTACAGTCCTGGTTCGAGCTCAGCGAGGTATTAAGGACCAACGCGGAATTTGCGCCGAGCACAATTCCCTGGCCGCCGGTTGGGTTCGGCCAGTTACTGTCGAAGACCAGTGTCACGCCGTCGCCGATGAGGTATGAATTGCTTCCGAGGCTG
>DASUHU010000294.1:0-4198 GCA_036273395.1 Candidatus Limnocylindrales bacterium | reverse complement strand
GGCTCGGGCGCCAGGCCTCGAGCCCGGCGTCTCGCGGCTCGCCGGGCGCGACCGGCCGCACGGCGGGTGAGCTCGGGAGACGGTTCCTCGGACGGCATCCCGAAGTTCCTGACCCAGGACGGGATCCAGACGTCGCCGTGGCCGGCCAGCGCGAGGGCCACCCATCCGACCGCATACGGCAGGTCGGGTCCGAGGTAGTAGGGCTTCGTCGCCCACGAAGCGGTCAGGTACAGGAGGAAGGACAGCCCGGCACCCGCGGCCGCGGCAATGCGAAAGGCCAGACCGGTGAGCGCGCCGATCCCGACCGCCACTTCCGCGACGGCGAAGAGGAGGCCGATGACGGTCGCGAAGGGCAACGTCGCCTCGATCAACGGCCCCAGCGGCGAGAACCTCGCGAACGACACCAGCTGGGCGTGCAGCGATGTCGGCGCCGAGGCGTCGAAGAACGACGGGTCGAGGACGAGCTTGTCCAGGCCCGCGTAGAGGAAGGTCGCGCCGAAGAACAGCCGGATCGGGAGGAGCGCCGTGGCTGGAACGCTCGGTTTCGTCACCCCTGAGCGGGTACCTCATCTGGCAGCAGGGGACGCACGAACAGGGTGTACAGCATCCCGCCGGAGATGAAAGCCGTCTGAGAATTCGCGGCCGCGAGGATCGGGCCGAGAGCCGCCGCGTCGCCACCGAACACCGCGCCCTGCCGGAGTCCCGCGATCCCGCGGTCCGGGACCGCCGGCGCACCGAACGATGCCAGTGGCGTCGCCAGCGGCCACGCGACGGTCGGCGCCGATGAGGCGTCCTGGCCGTTCGGGGCGCCCGGCGCGGCGAACACCCGGTACGCATTCGGCTGGAACGTGGAGCTCCGCACGGAGTTCGCGCCCCACGTCTCGCTCGTGTCCTCGAGCCGATCGAGGAGCGCCGTCGCCGCCTGGGCCGCCGGACCCGGGCTCGCGAGACCGCCGGGCAGGCCCGGCGTGCCGCCGCCGAGGACGAGCCGGGTCGTCACGACGTGGCCGTCGACGTTGACGGCGAACACGGTCGTTCCGGTATCTCCCGGGATCCCGTCGCTCCCGCCATCCGAGGCGGCGTCGAGCCCGGCGGCGCGAATGGCGGCCACGATCGCCCGAGCTCCATCGGCACCGACGTCGCGGACCGCGACCGTCGGGAGCAGCGGGCCCGGCAGGCTGAGGTCGCTCGGCGCCGGGGTCATGATCCGACCATCGGCGTAGACGGAGACCTCGGGGATCGCCGCAAGCGTTGCGGCCGGCGCGATGAACCCGCCTTCGGTCGTGACGCGGAGCAGGAGCGCCGCGCCGGCGGCCGGCGATGGGCTCGCGCCGGGAGTGGAGGCCGGGCTCGGGCTCGATGGGGCGCTCGGGCTCGATGGGCCGCTGGGGCCCGGGGACGGTGGCGGCGTCGAGCAGGCGACGAGGACCAGGCCGAGGGCCACGATGGCAGGAGTGGCCGTGAGGCGGCGGGCGATCGATGGCATCGGGTCTCCGGCTGCGGCGCTGGTCCCTCGCCAGACGGCGGTCGCCGGTCGAGGGTTCCGCAGGAGTTCCCGGCCGTCGATATCGTTCGGGCATGAGCCCTCACGCCGACGCCACGACCTACCGCGTCCCCGGAGCCGTGCTGACCGAGCGCGAGCACCAGGTGCCGCTCGATCACGATCGCCCGGACGGGCCCGCGATCACGGTCTTCACCCGGGAGGTCGCGGATCCCGACGGCCTCGACCGGCCCTACCTGCTGTTCCTGCAGGGCGGTCCCGGCAACGAGGCCACCCGGCCCACCAGCCCGCCGTCCGGTTGGATGAAGCGGGCCCTCCGCGACTTCCGGGTCCTGCTGCTCGATCAGCGCGGTACCGGCCGCTCCACCCCGGTGGGGCGCGAGATTCCGGGTGCGACACCCGAGGCGCAGGCCGAGTACCTCACGCACTTCCGGGCGGACTCGATCGTGCGTGATGCGGAGCTGATCCGGAAGGCGCTCGGCAGCGCGCCATGGAGCGTCCTCGGCCAGAGCTTCGGCGGCTTCACCTCGCTGACCTACCTGTCGTTCGCCCCGGATGGCCTCCGCGAGGCGTTCCTCACGGGCGGCCTCTCACCGATCGGCCGGCCCATCGACGACGTGTACGGCGCGACGTGGCTCCGGATGATCGAGAAGAACCGCGCCTACTTCGATCGCTATCCGGGCGACCGGGCTCGCGTCCGCGAGATCCTCGATCGCCTGGAGGACGATGACGTCCGGCTGCTGTCCGGCGATCGGCTGACGGCGAGTCGGTTCCGCCAGCTCGGGATGTGGCTCGGCGACGACCACGGCTTCGAGCTCCTGCATCACGTCATCGAGCTGCCGTTCGCCTCCTCGGCGTTCCTCGTGGATGCCGAGGCCGGGACGCGGTTCTTTCGGAACCCGCTCTACGCCACGCTCCACGAGTCGTCCTACGCCGATGGCGGTCCGACTCGCTGGTCGGCCGAGCGCCTGGAGCCCGAGGAGGTCCGACGGGAGGGCCTCTTCACGGCCGAGCACGTCTATCGCTGGATGTGGGACGAGTACGCCGCCCTGCGACCGCACAAGGCCGCGGCCGAGCTCCTCGCCGAGCATCCCTGGCCGCGGCTCTACGATGCCGACCGGCTCCGCCGCAACGAGGTGCCCGTCGCCGGGACGATCTACGTCAACGATCTCTACGTGGAGCGGCGCTTCGCCGAGGAGACCGCCGCGACTGTCCGAGGCCTGCGGCCCTGGATCACCAACGAGTACGAGCACAGTGCCCTCCGCTCCGATGGGGAACGCGTCCTCGACCGGCTGATCGACCTCGCGCGGGGGCGGGCCTACACCACGGTGGCGTGAACCCTTGCGCGAGGCGGCGATGGGCCTGGGGTCTCGGCGCCATCGGCGGCCTCGTCAGCCTCGCGGCGATCGCCGCGGCGCTATCGGGCCTGCCGGCGCACGCGCCCGGATCTGCGAGCCTCCCGGAAGGCTCGGGCCCGACTGGAGCCACGGTCCGGCCCACGGGCGGATCCGCCGAGGACGGATGGAGCCTGCCGTGCCTGGCGAACGCCTGCCGCGCCAACGACCTCTCCGAGCTCTTCGAGTAGACTCGCCCTGATCGTTGCACACGCAACAACCAGCCCTCGGAGAGGTTCGCCCCGATGCCCGACGCCGCCGCCAACGCCTGGGAAGAGTCCTTCGTCGCCGATATCCGGGCCCACGGTGGCCGGCCGAGCGAAGGACCCCTCAAGGGTCATCCGATCCTGTTCATGTGGTCGGTCGGAAAGAAGTCGGGGGAGCGCCGGCGCTCGATCCTCACCTACTCGCGTGACGGCGACGCCTTCGTCGTGGCCGGGTCCAAGGGCGGCTCGCCGACGGACCCGCTGTGGGTCGCGAACGTCGAGGCCCATCCCCGGGTGACGATCGAGGTGGCCAACCAGACCTTCGAGGCGGACGGGCAGGTCTTCGCCGAGGGGCCGGAGCGCGACCGGCTGTGGCGCCAGCACGTGGCCGAGCTGCCGTGGTTCGGGAAGTACGAGGAGCAGACGAGCCGCACGATCCCGACGGTCCGACTCGTGCCCGTTGCGAAGTAGCGAGCGAGCCTACGCGGCGTTCGCGGCGCCCGTCTCGCTCGACCCCGTCACGAGCCGGAGGACCTCGCCGACCGCCTCGATCTGCTCTCGGGTCCGGTAGAGCGTGTTGTTGAACGTGAAGCCGCTGAACCCGGCGTCGATGTACGGCCGAAGGTCCTCGGCGGCCCGGGCCGGCGTGCCGCCGCCGATCCGGGCTCGGACCTCGGGCCGGAGCTGATCGCGGAGCCGGTTCGCGGTCTTCTCGTCGGTCGCGACCAGGACCGGCGTGGCCATCGTCCGCTCGATCGTTCTCGGGTCTCGCCCGATCGCCTCGCAGTGGCGCTCCAGGACCTCGGTCTTGTGCCGGAGCCCCTCGAGGCCGAGCGGGAACCAGTGGGTCATGTCGGCGAACCGGGCGGCGATCTTCAGGGTCCGCTGCTCGCCGCCACCCCCGATCAGGATCTTCGGGCCGCCGGGCTGGATCGGAGCGGGCTCGTTGAGCGCCTCGCGGGTCCGATAGTGCGTCCCATCGAAGCTCGGGCGCTCCTGCCGGAACATCGCGGTGATGATCGCGAGCGCTTCCTCGAGCCGGTCCATGCGCTCGCGGACCGGCGGGAACTCGTAACCGTAGCCCTCGTGCTCGACCT
>DASUHU010000293.1:0-3041 GCA_036273395.1 Candidatus Limnocylindrales bacterium | reverse complement strand
AGGTGGGTGACGCTGCCGATGCTCGTGCTCATCGGGCTCACGGCCCTGATCGCGGTCGCCGGCATCCTCGGAGGCGCGACCCAGGGCTAGTGGCTCAGCCCGCCCCGAGCTCGTCGAGGCGATCGTCGTCGATGCCAAGGTGGTGGGCCAGCTCGTGGACGACGGTCCGACGGACCTCGGCCTCCAGCTCGGCCGCATCGAGGTAGTCCTCCTCGAGCGGGAGCCGGAACACGCTGATCCGGTTCGGGACCATCGCCCAGTCCGCGCCCCACTCGGTCCGCGGGACGCCTTCGTAGAGCCCGTACAGCGTGCCGCCGGGCGGGACGCCGTTGTCCTCGAGCTGCTGCACCGTCGGCTCGTCCTCGATGACGATCGCCACCTCGTCGAGGAACTGGCTGAATGGCTCGGGGATGCCTGCGAGGGCGCGGTCGACAAGGCGCTCGAAGCTCGCAAGCGCGGTGCCGCGATCACGGCCTCGTCGCGACCCCCGCTCCCGCTTCGACATCGCTCGGATCGTATCGGTCGCGCCCTGATCCGCGGCTAGGATTTCGGACGTGAAGGTCGTCTACACGGACCATCATCGGGCCCACGATGTCAGCGACGAGGTCTTCCTGGGCCTGCCGATTCCCGCGCACGAGGTCGTCCAGCGGGCCGGGATCATCAAGGGCGCGCTCATGTCCGACGGCGGCTTCGAGCTCGTCGAGCCCATCGAGCATGGCGAGCTGCCGATCCTCGCGGTCCACGATCGGGGCCTGCTGCGGTTCCTCGCGGAGGCCTGGTCGGAGGTCCGACGGCAGGCCATCGGACGCCAGTCGCTGGTCCCGGACGCGGTCCCCAACCCGGCGATGTTCGAAGGCATGAGCGAGGCAGCGCGCCGGGTGCTCCGGCCACCGGCTGCGATCGGCGGGCGGGCCGGCTGGTACGGCTTCGACACGTCCAACCCGATCGTCCCCGGGACCTACGAGGCCGCGCGCTGGGCCGTGGACGTCGCCCTGACCGCGGTCGATCTCGTCCTCGATGGCGAACCGCTGTCCTACGGGCTGTGCCGTCCGCCGGGCCACCACGCGGCGCGCGCGATGGCCGCCGGCTACTGCTTCTTCAACAATGCCGCGATTGCCGCCGACGCGATCGTCCGGGCGACCGGCGAGCGCGTCGCCATCCTCGACGTCGACTACCACCACGGCAATGGGACCCAGCAGATCTTCTGGCGCCGGGGCGACGTCCTGTACGCCTCGCTCCATGGCGATCCGGCCCGGGTCTACCCGTATTACCTCGGGTATGCCGACGAGGTGGGGGAGGGCGATGGCGTGGGGATGAACCTCAACCTGCCGCTCCCGGCCCACACCGACGACGCGGCCTACCTGGCCGCGCTGGATCGAGCGCTCGACGCGATCGACGCGACGCCCGGCGGGATCGTCGTCGTGTCGCTGGGCTTCGACACGTACCGCGACGACCCGCTCGGTGACTTCGACCTGACCCGGGTGGCGTACGTCGAGGCCGGTCGCCGGACCGCGGCGCTCGGGCGGCGGCTCGTGATCCTCCAGGAGGGCGGCTACCACCTGCCATCGCTCGGCAAGAACGCCGGGGCCTGGCTCAAGAGCGCGGAGGCGGGCGCCGCGGCCCACCCGGGTACCATCGTCCGGTCATGACGAGGCTGCCCGAGCACGTCACGCGCCTCGTGTCCGAGATCGAGACCGAGATCGGCGAGGGGTCGCCCGACGGCGACATCGCCGGCAGTGGCGCGCTCGAAGGGCCCGACGGCCCGGTCGAGGAGGCCGTCCGCCAGATCCTCAAGGAGATCGGCGAGGATCCCAGCCGGCCCGGCCTGCTCGGCACGCCCGATCGGGTCCACCGGATGTACGCCGAGCTCACGGCCGGCTACCAGGTCGATCCGTCGAAGCTCGTGAACGGCGCGGTCTTCGAGGTCGGCTACTCGGAGATGGTCGTCGTCAAGGACATCCCGTTCTACTCGCTCTGCGAGCACCACCTCCTGCCGTTCTTCGGGACCGCGTCGGTCGCCTACATCCCGCGAGGGCGAGTGGTCGGCCTGTCGAAGATCCCGAGGATCGTCGAGATGTACGCCCGGCGGCTCCAGATCCAGGAGCGGCTGACCCAGCAGATCGCCGACTTCCTCAACGACCAGCTCGCGCCCCAGGGCGTCGGCGTCGTGATCGAGGCCACACACCTGTGCGCGGTCATGCGAGGCATCCGCAAGCCCGGAACGATCATGACGACGGCGGCGGTCCTGGGCCTCTTCCGGACACGTGACCGGACCAGGGCCGAGTTCTACAGCCACCTCGAGCGCCGGCCGCCGGGCCAGTGACGCCACCGCAGTCAGCGAGGCCATCATGGACGTCGCCACCGATCAGCCCACGGTCAAGGAGATGCTCGTTCGGATGGACGAAGGCTGGGCCGCCTTCTCCAACGCGGTTCACGCCCTTCCCGCGGAGCTCCTCGAAGGCAAGCTCGGCGAGGACGGCTGGACGCGAAAGCAGATGCTGGCCCACATCGCGGTCTGGCACGATCTCACCACGGATCGCCTGGCCGAGCTCATCGAGACCGGCCGCCGGCCCGAGTCCCCGGAGGACGAGGATGCGGTCAACGCTCGAGCCGCCCGGACTGCCGTCGGCCGGACGAACGGCGAGGTGATCCTGGCCATGGAGGAGTCGTTCCGGCGCCTGCGGCGTGAGGTTGCCCGGCTGACGAACGAGCAGCTCGCCGCGGACGAGCTCTACGCCGCGGCGATCATCGCCGGCAACACCTATGGCCACTACCGCGAGCACCTCGCGGACCTCGACCGGCGGGGCGGCTGAGTGGCCGAGCGCCCGCTCAAGGTCCTCATCGCGAAGCCCGGGCTCGATGGCCACGATCGTGGCGCGAAGGTCCTCGCCCGGGGCCTCCGGGACGAAGGCTTCGAGGTCGTCTACACGGGCCTCCGCCAGACGCCCGAGATGGTCGCGACCGCGGCGCTCCAGGAGGATGTCGACGTCGTCGGGCTGTCGATCCTGTCCGGGGCCCACATGACGCTCGTTCCCAAGATC
>DASUHU010000292.1:0-8308 GCA_036273395.1 Candidatus Limnocylindrales bacterium | reverse complement strand
ACCGCGCTCGCCCCGCGAACCGGCGCCACTATCATCGGAGCCGTGGAACCCACTGGGACCGGATTCGGAGACCTGACGCTCCGAGCCTTCTCCGATGAGCTCGCCTCGGCCGCGCCCGTCCCCGGCGGGGGGAGCGCCTCGGCCGTGACCGCCAGCCTCGGTGCGTCGCTCGTCGCGATGGTGGCCCAGCTCTCGATGAAGCTGCCGTACATGCAGCACGCCGAGCTGCACGAGGTCGCCGAGGCGGCCGGTCGGGAGCTCGCGGCGCGCTTCCTCCGGCTGGCCGATGACGATGCCGCGGCCTACGCCGCCTACGCCGACGCGGTCAAGCTGCCGCGGTCCACGGACGAGGAGCGTGCCGCTCGCGACGCAGCCAAGCGAGATGCGGCTCGTGGCGCCGCCGAGGTGCCACTCCGCTGCGTCGAGGGCTGCTACGAGATCGTCCAGGCCGCCGAGTCGCTCGCCGGACGATGCAACATGAACGCCTCGTCCGACCTCTCCGTCGCGGCGATCCTGGCCGAGGCGGCGGCCCGCGGCGCCGCGGCCAACGTCCGCGTGAACCTGCCGGCCGTAGGGGACGAGGCGTGGGCGGCGAGGACCGAGGAGCGGGTCGTGCGGCTGCTCGATCGGATCGGCAGAACCGCGACGGACTGCCGGGTCATGGTCGAATCCGGCGCGATCCGGGAGCCGCTCACCAGCCTGGCGAGCATGCGCGCCGCCGGTGTCAGCCCGGGGTGAGCGTTTCGGCCACGTCATCGCGCGAGGTCGAGCCGCCGTCGACCCAGGCATCGGGCGCTCGCCTCCTCCAGGGCGGTCCGATCGCGGCCGAGATCCGCGCCGGCGTCTCGGCTGACGTCGCCGCGTTCACGACGGAGCACGGCCATGCCCCGGCCCTGGCCGTCGTGGTCTGCGGGCGCGACGCGCCATCGATGGTCTACCTCGACCGGATCCTGAAGGCGTGCGTGGCAGCCGGGATCGAGGGTCGCCGCGTCGACATTCCCGACGGGGAGCCGAGCGCACAGGAAGCCCGCCTCGTCGCCGCGCTCGAGACGCTCAACGCCGACGACGCGGTCGCCGGGATCATCGTCCAGATGCCGCTGCCCGCCGGCGTGCGGCTCCGGCCCGTCGTCGAGGCGATCGATCCCGCGAAGGACATCGACGGCATCCATCCCCTGAATGCCGGCCTGCTGCGGCTGGGCTGGGACGGCTTCGTCCCAGCGACGGCCCACGCGGCGCTGGAGATGCTCCGCCGGTCGGGCGTCGAGATCCGAGGCGCGAACGCGGTCGTGATCGGGCGCTCGCCCGTCGTCGGGATGCCCGCCGCCTTCATGCTGACCAGCGAGGACGCGACCGTCACGGTCTGCCACTCGCGGACGCGGGACCTCGCCGGGCAGGTCCGGAGAGCCGATATCGTGGTGGTCGCGGCTGGCGTGCCCGGCCTCGTGACCGGTGAGATGCTCAAGCCCGGCGCCGTCGTCATCGACGTCGGGATCAACGTGGCGGCTGGCCGGATCGTCGGGGACGTCGACTTCGACAGCGCACGGCAGGTGGCGGGAGCCATCACGCCCGTGCCAGGCGGCGTCGGGCCCCTGACCAACGCCCTCCTGCTCGCCCATCTCGTGCGAGCCGCGCAGAAGCAAGCCGCGCGGCGGCAGCTCGAAAGGACCACCGGATGACCACCGCGACCGTCGCCTCCGACCTCGAGATCGCGCGCTCGGTCGAGCCTCGACCGATCCTCGATGTCGCGCGCGACCTCGGGCTCCGCGACGACGAGATCGAGCCGTACGGCCGGGGCAAGGCCAAGATCCGGCTCGAGGCGATCGAGCGCCTCGAGTCCGAGCGGGCTCGCGGCAAGTACGTCGTCGTGACCGGCATGAGCCCGACGCCGCTCGGCGAGGGCAAGAGCACCACGACGGTCGGCCTGGCCCAAGGGCTCAATCGGATCGGCCACAGGGCGGCGGTCTGCATCCGCCAGCCCAGCCTCGGTCCGGTCTTCGGGATCAAGGGCGGCGCCGCGGGCGGCGGCTACAGCCAGGTCATCCCGATGGAGGACTTCAACCTCCACCTGACCGGCGACGTTCACGCCATCGGCGTGGCCCACAACCTCGGGGCGGCGTTCATCGACAACCACATCCATCACGGCAACGCCCTCGGGATCGATCCCCTCGGCGTGCTCTGGCCGCGGGTCGTCGACATCAGCGACCGGGCCCTCCGGAAGGTCGTGGTGGGGCTCGGCGGGCGCGAGAACGGCTATCCCCGAGAGACCGAGTTCGTCATCACGGTCGCGTCCGAGGTCATGGCCGTGCTGGCCCTCGCCTCGGACCTGGACGATCTCCGGGCCCGGCTCGGGCGAATGGTCCTCGCGACCACGCGCGATGGCCGGCCGATCACGGCCGAAGACCTCAAGGTCGCCGGCTCGATGACCGTGCTCCTGACCGAGGCGATCAAGCCGAACCTCCTCCAGACCCTCGAGGGTGGGCCGGCGTTCGTCCATTGCGGGCCGTTCGCGAACATCGCCCACGGCAACAACTCGGTGCTCGCCGATCGGATCGCCCTCGTGACGAACGACATCGTCTGCACCGAGGCGGGCTTCGGCGCGGAGATGGGCGCCGAGAAGTTCTTCGACATCAAGTGCCGCGCGTCGGGCCTCCGGCCGGATGCGGCCGTCGTCGTCGCCACGATCCGGGCGCTCAAGATGCATGGCGGGGTCGGGAAGATCGTGGCCGGCAAGCCGCTCGACCCCGCGCTCCTGGCCGAGAACGTCGATGCCGTCCGCGCGGGAGCGGCGAACCTCGCCAAGCAGATCGAGAACGTCCTCGAGTTCGGGGTTCCCGCGGTCGTGGCCGTCAACGCCTTCCCGTCGGACACCCCGGCCGAGGTCGAGGCGGTCCGCGAGGCGTCGATCGCCGCCGGTGCCCGCGACGCGGTCGTGGCCAACAACTGGGCCCACGGCGGCGCCGGAGCGGAGGATCTCGCCGACGCGGTCTGGGCGGCCGCGGAGGCCGGCGCGCCCGACTTCCACCTGCTCTACCCGGACGACATGCCGCTCGTCCAGAAGATCGAGACGATCGCCACGCGGATCTACGGCGCCGACGGGGTGGACCTCTCACCCGCCGCCGCGAAGCAGCTCGCCCAGTACGAGTCGCTGGGGTTCGGCGGCCTGCCGATCTGCATGGCCAAGAGCCAGTACTCGCTGTCGCACGACCCGTCGCTGAAGGGCCGACCCACGGGCTTCCGGGTACCGATCCGGGAGGTCCGGCTCTCCGCGGGGGCGGGATTCGTCACGCCGCTCGCGGGCGAGATGCGGACGATGCCGGGCCTGCCGTCCCATCCCGGCGGCGAGAACATCGACATCGACGCCGAGGGCGAGATCGTCGGACTGTTCTAGTCCGGGCGCCGTGGCGCGATGACCGGCGCGGCGCGAAGCCGCGCGTCGCAAGCGGCCTGTGGATCTGGCCCGAGGCCTAGTGGATCTGGCCCGAGGCGATGGCGATCGCGAGCACGACCAGGAGCCCGAGCACGATGCCGAGGAACGCGGCGCCCCAGGCCCGCGTGTCGACCGGCCCGATCGCCTCGGCCGCGTGGGCGTGATCGTCGTGCCCATGGTCCTCGCCGTGATCGGCGCTCGAGCCGTGGGGCCCGGTCATGGCGTCGCTGGCGTGCGGGTCGGACATCGGTCCGATCCTACACTCGCCACGTGACCCGCGACGTCCGGCTGCTGTTCGCGGCCAGGGCGGTCCGGATGTTCGGGTACGGCTCGCTCGCGGTCATCATCGCGATCTACCTGTCGGCCGTGGGCTTCGATGCCGCATCGATCGGCCTCCTGCTCAGCCTGACCCTGGTCGGCGACACGCTGATCAGCCTCTGGCTCACGACCCATGCCGACCGGGTCGGCCGGCGTCGGACCCTCAGCGTCGGGGCGCTCCTCATGGTCGCCGCGGGCGTCACCTTCGCGACGACGACCTCGTTCCCGATCCTCGTGGCTGCGGCGACGATCGGGGTCCTGAGCCCATCGGGCAACGAGGTCGGGCCGTTCCTTGCGGTCGAGCAGGCCAGCCTCGCCACGGTCATCGCCGACCGCCGCCGAACGGCCGTCTTCGCCTGGTACAACCTCGCCGGCTCGGTCGCGACCGCGCTCGGCGCGCTCGTCACCGGCCTCCTCGTCGGCACGCTTCGCGCCGGCAGCATGGACGAGCTCTCGGCCGATCGGGTGATCCTGCTCGCCTACACCGGCGTCGGCCTCGCGCTGGCCGGGCTGTTCACCCTCGTGTCGCGCGCGATCGAGGTCCCCGCCGCCGACACCTCGATCGCGCGCCGGCTCGGCCTGCATCGATCCCGCGGCATCGTCCTGCGGCTGTCCGCGCTGTTCTCGCTCGACGCCTTCGCGGGCGGGCTCGTCATCCAGAGCCTGCTGGCCCTGTGGTTCCACGAGCGGTTCGGGGTCCAGGAGGCCGTCCTCGGCGGGATCTTCTTCGGGGCGAACCTCCTGGCTGCCGTGTCGGCGCTCGCGGCGTCTCGGCTCGCGGCGCGGTTCGGGCTCGTGAACACGATGGTCTTCACCCACCTGCCATCGAACGTGCTGCTGATCCTCGTGCCGCTCATGCCGAGCCTGCCGCTCGCGATCGCCGTGCTCCTCGCGCGGTTCAGCATCAGCCAGATGGACGTGCCGACCCGGCAGAGCTACACGATCTCGGTCGTCGATCCCGACGAGCGCTCGGCCGCCGCCGGCGTGACGGGCATCGCGAGGACGAGCGGCGCAGCCCTTGGTCCGCTGATCGCCACTCCGCTCATGGCCGCGCCCGCGGTCGCCGCGATCCCGTTCTTCCTGGGCGGCGGCCTGAAGATCGTCTACGACGTGCTGCTCTACCGGGCGTTCAGCAGCCGCCGATCACCCGACGATCCAGCTCGGCGAGCCGCCTCCTGATGGGCTCCTCATCGGCCCTCGGCCCGTCGATCGGTCAGTCGATCAGGACGGATCGACGGCCTCGGCGCGGCGCCAGCCCGGGCGCCCGAGCCGCCACCACACGAACAGCACGACGAGCACGACGAAGACGAGCGCGATGAGCGTGTCGAACGGTGAGAGCGCGTGCCGGATGTCCTCCCAGTGGACACCGAGCTGGGTGCCGGCGAACACGAGGGCGATCGACCACGGGATCGCGCCGAGCGCGGAGTAGGCGATGAACCGCCCGAGTGGCATCCGGGCCACGCCCGCCGGGAACGAGATGAACGTCCGGACGACGGGCAGGAGCCGGCTGACGAACGCGGTCGCGGGGCCGTAGCGCTGGAAGAAGACCTCGGCCGCGGCGATCTCATGGGGCCGGATGAGGAGGTAGCGACCCCACCGCTCCAGGAAGGGCCGGCCGCCCCATGCCCCGATCGCGTAGCCGACGAGGGAGCCCGCGGTGTTCCCGATCGTCGCCACGGCGACGACGATCCAGAACGCCCATGGTCCCTGGGTCAGCGGCTCGATCTTCGTGGGGTCGGAGACCAGGAAGCCGGCATACGGCAGGACGAGCTCGGACGGCAACGGGATCATCGCCGACTCGATGGCCATGGCCAGGCCGACCCCGAGGTACCCGACGTCGCCGTACAGGGTGTTCAGGAACGGGATGACGAACTGGTCGATGAAGGCGAGCACGCGGTCTCCCAAGGGTCGGGCGGGCCGAGGCGGGCGGGAACGGCGGCGAGGATAGCCGACTATCCTGCGCCGGTGACCAGCGCGAGCCCAGCCGCCGTGACGCTCACCGGTTCGGGGCTCACGGTCGAGGCGGTGGAAGCCGTCGCTCGCCACGGTTGCCAGGTCAGGCTCGACGAGGACGCCCGGAAGCGCGTCCAGCGCTCGCGCGAGGTCGTCGATCGCCTCGTCGCGGAAGGCCAGGTCGTGTACGGCGTCACGACCGGGGTTGGCGCGCTCGCCGACCGGACGATCGACCCGGCCGATGCCTCGACCCTCCAGGAGAACCTGCTCCTCAGCCATGCCGCGGGCGTCGGCGAGCCGCTCCCGCGAGAGATCGTCCGGGCGATGCTCCTGCTCCGGGCGAACACGCTCGCGCTCGGCTACTCCGGCGTCCGGCCGCTCGTCGTCGACCGGCTGCTCGAGTTCCTGAATCTCGGCGTCCACCCGGTCGTGCCGGCCCAGGGCTCCGTGGGCGCCTCGGGCGACCTCGCGCCACTGGCCCATCTCGCGCTGCCCCTCATCGGCCACGGCCAGGCCGAGGTCGGGGGTCCGACCGTCCCGGGGATCGTGGCGCTTCGCGAGGTGGGGCTCGAGCCGCTCGTGCTCGGGGCGAAGGAGGGCCTGGCGCTCCTCAACGGGACACAGCTCATGACCGCGCTCGGGGCGCTGCTCGTCGCGGACGCCGAGCGACTCCTGGCGACCGCCAGCGTCGCCGCGGCGATGAGCGTCGAGGCGCTCCTCGGGACGGATGTCGCCTTCTCTGAGGCCCTGCAGCAGGTTCGCCCGCATCCGGGCCAGGTCCGGGTGGCCTCGGAGCTGCGGTGGCTCCTCCGGGACAGCGGCCTGCAGCAGGCCCACCACGCCTCGAGCCACAAGGTCCAGGACCCCTACTCGCTGCGCTGCGCGCCGCAGGTCCATGGCGCGACGGCGGACGCGATCCAGCACCTCGGGCGCGTCCTGGTGATCGAGATGAATGCCGCGACCGACAACCCGTTGATCTTCCCGGACGGAGGCGTGGCCGACGCTCGGGCCGCCGCGACCGGCGGCGGGCAGGTCATCTCGGGCGGTAACTTCCATGGCGAGCCGGTCGCGCTCGCGCTCGACTACGCGAAGGCCGGCCTGGCGGAGCTCGGCTCGATCTCGGAGCGCCGGATCGCGCTCCTCCAGGACCCGCGCCTCAACGGCGGGCTCACGCCGTTCCTCGCGGCCGGTGGGACGCCGGGCCTCGAGACCGGCCTGATGCTGCTCCAGTACACCGCCGCGGCCCTGGTCTCGGAGAGCAAGGTCCTGAGCCACCCGGCCTCGGTCGACTCGATCCCGACGAGCGCGAACCAGGAGGACCACGTCTCCATGGGTCCGATCGCCGGGCGACACGCCCGCGCCGTCCTCGCCTCGACCGAGCGGATCATCGCGATCGAGCTCGTCTGCGCGGCCCAGGCGCTGGATCTCCGCCTCGGCGATCCCGCCTACGCGGGCGTCCAGCCGGGCGCAGGCGTCCGCGCGGCGCATCAGCGCATCCGCGAGGTCGTCCGGCCGTGGCAGGCCGACCGCGAGCCGGGGCCCGATCTCGAGGCCGCGACGCTGCTCGTCCGATCCGGCGAGCTCGCCGCGCTCGTGACCCCGGGCTGAGGCGGCTCGATGCCCGCGGTCATCCTCGACGTCAGCGACGACTCGACCTTCGCGCGGATCCCGCCCTGCGCCGATCCGCGGTTCGACCACCGGACGTGCGACTACTGGGAGGATGAGGCCCGCGGATCGAAGGCCCACCGCGGGTCGTGGCTCGAGGCCGGGAGCGGCGCGCCGCCACGCGCGCAGGCGGGCACCGCCGCGGGCGGCCTCGCGGCCAACCCTTTCGCGCCAGCGCGCGAGCCCGACTTCAACCCGTTCGCGGTGAGCGGCGGCCCGCGCCTCCGTGCCAACCCCTTCGGCGACGACGACGAGCCGGAGCTCGAGAACCCCTTCGCGCCGAAGCCACCCGCGCGCCCGGCCGTCGGCGCCGACGCGCCCCGGAAGCTCCAGCTCCTCGGCCGGGGGCTCGGCGTGTTCGGCAGCTATGCCAAGGTCCTCGACGTCGACGGGGAGGCCGTGGCCTACTGCCAGTTCGGCCCGCTGTCGGCCTATCCCCGGGCCCAGCGTGTCCGCGACCTCTACCCGCAGCTCCCGAGCTCGCCGCTGCCGGCGGTCATCACGTGCATCGCGACGCGGGGCGCGGACCGCCGCCGGGGCTTCGGCAGGGACCTCGTCGCGGCGGTCACGGTTGATCTCGAACGGCGCGGCTTCTCGGCCGTCGAGGCGTACCCGGAGCCCGGCGCCGACCCGGACGCGACGAGCGCTGCGAACCCTGCCTTCTGGCTCGCGTGCGGCTTCGCGCTCGCGGTCGACGACCCCCGGTTCCCCGTCATGCGCCTCGAGCTGTGATCGCCGCAACGCCCGCCCGATCGCAACCCAGCGCCCGCGCCGCCGCAGCTCTCGTGCTGGTGGCCATCCTCGCGGCCTGCACGGCCCCGGCTTCCGGGTCGCCGGGTCCCATCGCGACGACTGGGATCGGCTCTGCCCAGCCGACGCCGCTGGGGCCACCGGCCACACCCGCCCCCGGTGCGACGCCGCTCGTCCGGATCGACGAGTCGCTGC
>DASUHU010000291.1:0-6786 GCA_036273395.1 Candidatus Limnocylindrales bacterium | reverse complement strand
CGCTCTGGCTGATCGACCCCGCTAGGATCACGCAGGGAGGTGGTCGGGACGGACGAGGGGACGCGCCTGCCGCCGGGCTCGGACACGCCGGCGCCCGAGCATGATGAGCGACCCGGGCCTGCCGGACCGGCGGTCCGGTTCACGCCGACCGTCGCGAGCCTCGTGGCTGGCGCCGATTCCGCGAGACGCCACGCCGCGAGACCCGATGCCGCGAGACCCGATGCCGCGAGACCAGGTGCCGCGGCCGCGACGGTCGTCCTGGACACGGCCTGGACGCCGGCCGACGGCGACCCACCGGCCATCCCCCTTCGGCCGGCGCTCGCCACGGTCCTCGACCGCCACGAGCTGTTCGGCGCGGCACTCCAGCTCACGGATGACTGGGCGGCTGCCACGGACGCGCTGTCGCTGTTCGAGGTGGAGGGCGTCACCTACTGGTATCGATTCCGCGAGAGCGTCTGGCACTGGGTCCACGAGCGCCTCCTGTGGGCGAAGGCGCTCGACGCGCTGCCCATCGAGTGGACCGCTGGGGCCGTTGTCGAGGTCCCGGCCGCCGAGGTGGCGCTGGCGGACATCCTGCGGGCCCGCGGCCTCGTCGTCGTCACGCCCGAGCCGGCGGACCCGGCCCCGCAGGCGGCCCGCCCACAACCCGCCGCCGTCTCCCGGCCAGGCACGTCCCCGCGCTTCCGAGCTCGATGGTTGACGGGACCGCTCCGGCGCGTCCTGCGCCGCGGGCGCTCGGGTCCGCAGGCGACGCCCACGCCCCGGACGATCCGGCGCGCGAAGACGGCGGAGGACGAGCGCGTCGCCTCGCTCCTCCTCGAGCGGCTTCGGGTGCTCGAGGAGGAGGATCCGGCGAGGCGCGTCCTCGCGATCTCGATGCCCTCGGTCTTCCAATCGGTGGGAGGCGCCAAGCGGCGGGACGCGAACCTCGACTCCGTCGTCCGGGCGCTCGAGGCACGGGGGCTCGATGTGGTCACGATCGGCTGGGGCATGGCCCGCAACAGCGAGGCGGACACGCCGCTCATCGAATCCTCGCCACGCCTCCTGCCGAACTACCTCCTCGGCGACCGCTGGGCCCGGCCCGAGGACCTGGGCCTGGCTGCCGCGGCGGTCGCCCAGGTCGAAGGCCGGCTCCGGGCCACGGCCGCCCCGATGGTGATCGCCGGCCTCCCGCTCACGGAGCCGCTGCAACGAGACCTCGTCGACCTCTGCGATCGGACCTTGCGCTCCGAGATCGGGGAGCTCCACCGAGCCGGCCGGTTCCTCGATGACCTGCAGCCGCGGGTGATCGTCATGACCCACGAGGGCCACCGCATCGGTTGGCTGGTGGCCGCTGCCCGGCGCGGAATCCCGACCTTCGCCGTCCAGCACGGGGTGCTCTACCCGGCCCATCCCGGCTATCCCGATCGGCGCGACGCCCGCATCGCCCTCCCGACGAAGACGTTCGTGTACGGACCGTTCGAGGGGCGGGTCCTGGAGGGTTGGGGCTACGACCAGGATCGGATCGAGGTGGTCGGGTCGCCCCGGCTCGACCTCGACCCGGCACCGACGCCGGGCTTCGAGCATGACGTCGAGCGGACGGCCGTCCGCCGGGAGTTGGCGCTCGACGAGTGGGAGCAGCTCGTGGTCGTCTCGACGACCCATCTCGGGTACCTCCGACGGAGCCATGTCGTGGTCAGCCTCGCCCGGGTCCTGGACGGACCCCTGCCGGGCGTGCACCTCGTCTTCAAGCAGCATCCGGGCGAGCGCGACGATGGCCCCTACCGGCGGCTCCTCGAGGGGCTCGCCCGGGCCGGGGGCTATCCGGCGCCGCGGATGACCGTCGTCCGCGAGATCGATCTCATGCGACTCCTGCGGGCGGCGGACGCCCATCTCGGCCAGTTCTCGACCGTCCTCAGCGACGCGGTCGTCGCGGACGCGCCGAACCTGATCGCCGCCGTCGGCCGGTTCGCGCCGTTCCTGGACTACGTCGGCGAGGGTGTCGCGCAGCCGGTGGCGTCGTACGACGACCTGGCGAACGCGCTGGCCACGCTCCGAGCACCCGAGTCGGCCGACCGCGAGGCGTTCCTGCGAGACCACTTCCGCGAGGGCGCCGCCGGCGAGCGCGTCGCCGAGGTCATCGGTCAGGTGATCGACCCGGTCGCCGTCGGGTGATGGCCGCGCGCAGGCTCCTCCGCGGCGTCGCGAGGTCTGGGATCCGCGCGGCCTTTGCCGTCGGGCCCGTGCGCCGGCTCGCCGCGGCCGAGCTTGGCCGGTCCGGCAGACCCGAGCGAGGCACCCCCCAGCGGACCACGCTCGACCCGGCGCCCCTCGCAGCGACCACGTTCGTCGACGGCCACGGCCGGACGCACGACCTCGATCCGGAACTCCGGGATCGGCTCAAGCCCGCGTGGCGGACGATGATCGACCCCGCCCTCGCCGATGCCCTGCCCGATGACGAGGGGCTCCGGCGCCGGGCAGATGGGGCGCGGGCCACGGTCGCCGAGCTTGGATCCGTCCTGGCGGCCGTGGCCGGGACGCCGGTCTCGGGCCGCGTCCTGGAGATCGGTACGTATGACGGTGCCGTCGCCTTCCAGCTCGCACGACTCCCCGAGACGGACGTGGTGGCGTCGGACCTCGCCCGCTACTACGTGGTCCAGAAGCCCGGCGAGCCGACGACCGTCGCGATCGAGCGGCAGGTGGCCTGGCTCGCGACGCTCCGTGCCCGCGCGGCCGCCGCCGGCGGGGCCGATCCCGGAAGCGTGACGTTCGTCGAGGATGACGTGACGACGAGCGGGCTGGAGCCCGGCACGTTCGACCTCATCGTCTCGTGCGAGGTCCTCGAGCATGTCCGCGACCCGCGTGCGGCCGTTGCGTCGATGGCCCGGCTGCTGCGGCCGGGCGGCCTCGCCTACCACGAGTACAACCCGTTCTTCAGCATCCTCGGTGGCCACTCGCTCGTCACCCTGGACTTTCCATGGGGCCACGCCCGGCTCGATCACGCCGACGTCGAGCGCTACCTTCGAACGCTCAGGCCGGGCGAGGCGACGCAGGCCATCCGGTTCTACGAGGAGAGCCTCAACCGGATGACCCTGGCCGACCTTACGACGACCGCCGAGTCGGCCGGTCTCGAGGTGTTGGCCGTTCTGCCGTGGAGCGACCGCGTCCTCGCCCGGCAGCTGAACGAGGACGCCCTGGCCGACGTCATCAGGACGTATCCCAGCGCCAGGGCGATCGACCTCGGCGCGACCTTCGCGACGGTGGTCTTCCGGCGGCCCCTGTGAGCCCATCTCCGCGCTCCTCGGGCGAGCGACGCGATGGGCGGACCGTCGCGATCGTCCAGGCCCGCACCGGCAGCACCCGGCTGCCCGGCAAGGTCCTCCGGCCGATCCTGGGCCAGCCGATGATCCACCGGGTGATGACGCGCGCCGCCCGGGCGAGCACGCTCGACGCGGTCGTCCTCGCGACGACCACCCTGCCCGAGGACGACGCCCTCGCCGGTCTCGCGCAGGCCGCCGGCTGGCCCGTGACTCGCGGCAGCCCGACGGACCTGCTCGACCGGTACCTCCAGGCGGCGCGCGAGCACGAGGCCGAGGTCGTGGTGCGGATCACGTCGGACTGCCCGCTGATCGACCCCGAGGTCATCGACCGGGTCGTCGAGGCGTTCCGCGCCGCGGAGGTCGACTACGCCAGCAACACCCTCGAGCCCCGGACCTATCCGCGCGGCCTCGACGTCGAGGTCGTGAGCCTCGCGGCGCTCGAGCAGGCGGGCCGCGAGGATTCGAACCCGGCCTGGCGCGAGCACGCGACGCCGTACCTGTACCGCCACCCGGAGCGGTTCCGGCTCCTCCGCGTCCCGTTCGAGCGGGACGAGTCGAGGGAGCGCTGGTCCGTGGACACGCCCGAGGACGAAACGGTGGTCCGCCGGCTCTACGAGGCCCTCGGCCGGGACGACTTCGGGTGGCTGGAGGCCCTCGCCGTCGCGAAGGCCCACCCCGAGTGGTCGCGCGGCAATCGCGACATCGAGCAGAAGGCGGTCCCGCCGGCGTGACAGGCCTCGAACCGGACCGCACGCTGATCGTACGCGCGGATGCATCCCGCGCGGGTGGGACTGGCCACTTCATGCGAGCCCTGGCCGTGGCCCAGGCCTGGATCGCGGCGGGAGGTTCCGTCTCCTGGCTTGCCGCGGACGCCCCCGACGCCCTTGCGAGTCGCGCCACCGCGGCGGGCGCGAGCGTCGAGCGGCTGGACGTTGCCTCACCCGGGAGCCCCGAGGACGCTGATGTCCTGGCCGAGCGTATGGTCAGCCGGCCGACCGCCCGCGCCATCGTGGACGGCCTCCAATTCGACGATGGTTACCTCTCTCGCCTCGAGCCGGTCGCGTCGCGGGTCCTGCTGGTCGACGACATGGCGATGCTGGCGTCGTACCCCGTCGGGTGGGTCCTGAACCAGAACGCCCATGCAGCCCGAGCCTCGTATCCCGCCGCCTCGCCGGCGCGTTTCCTCCTCGGTCTGCGGTACGTCGCGCTGCGGCCCGAGTTCTGGCCCGCGCCACCGGAGCGGAGCTTCCCGCCCATCGCAAGGAAGGTTCTCGTGACCTTCGGCGGTGCCGACCCAACGTCGATGGCGCTTCGAACGGTCGATGACCTCCGAGCGCTGCCGCCGTCGGTGCGCAGGGACGTGCACGTGCGGGTCCTCGTGGGCGCGGCGTCGACCGACGCACCCACGCTGCACGCTCGCACTCGCTCGGCGATGGTGGACCTCGGGTACAGGCTCGAGGTGGGGTCCGCGACCAGCGAGATGCCAGCCGAGATGGCATGGGCGGACCTGGCGATCGTCTCGGGTGGGACAACGGTGTGGGAGCTCGCCCGGATGGGCACCCCCGCTCTCGTCATCGAGACGGTTCCGCCCGAACTGGACCTCGTCCGGGGCCTCCACCGTGTGGGGCTCTTCGAGAGCCTCGGCTGGCACGCCGACCTGCTGCCGGGGACGATGGCGACGGCCGTTTCCCGGACAATGACGGACCTCGAATGGCGTCGCCGGATGTCCGGGCTTGGCCGATCGCTAGTCGACGGCCAGGGTGCCCGGCGGGTCGTCACAGCGCTGTCCAGCATCGGCGGGACGGCAGGGGAGGTCGAATGACGAGCGAGCTCGCTGGGCTCCGGGGTCAGCGGCTGCTCGTCACGGGCGGCGCCGGTGTCATCGCCCGCGAGATCATCGAGCAGCTCTCCAACCTCGGCGCCGACGTCCTCTCCGTGGACCGCCTGCCGCTCGCGATGCTGCCGCCTCGGGGCGTGACCCACGTTCGGGGCGACCTCGCCGAGATGGAGCTCGAGCCGCTCGTCGCGTTCCGGCCCGACCACGTCGTCCACCTCGCGGCAACGTTCGAGCGGGCGGCCGAGACGCCCGAGTTCTGGGAGTCGAACTGGCACGACAACGTCGTGGTGACACATCGACTTGCGGAGCTCGCCGAACGAGTGCCCGCTCTCAGGACATTCGTGTACGCGTCCAGCTACCTCGTCTACGAGCCAGCGCAGTACCTGTTCTCGGCGCCAGCCTCGGCCCCCGTCGCGCTCAACGAGGCGTCCCGGCTCGGTCCCCGGAATCTGTGCGGTGCGGCGAAGCTTTATGGCGAGGCCGAGGCACGCTTCATCCGCGACGTCCGCGGCTCGGAGGCCCGCGTCGTGCTGCCTCGCATCTACCGCGTGTACGGCCGCGGGTCGCGGGACGTCGTCTCGCGTTGGGTGCGGGCCGCGCTCCTGGGCGACCGCGTCGACGTCTACCACCCCGAGAATCTGTTCGACTACGTCTACAGCGGCGACGTCGCGGAGGGCATCCTGCGCCTGGCCCTGTCGCCCGAGGCCGCCGGACCGGTCAATCTCGCGAGCGGCCGATCGCGGCCGGTGGGCGACGTGATCGCCGGGATCGAGCGGGCAACGGGTCGCTCCCTCCGGCGCCGGCAGGTCGCAGTCGACGAGCCGTACGAGGCAAGTCAGGCAGACGTGGGGCGCCTGCGCGAGCTCACCGGCTGGATCCCGGGGACCGAGCTCTCGGCGGGGATCGAGCGGGTCGTCGCGTTCGAACGTTCGGCGGGAACGCGTTGACCGGTCGGTCGTCGGGCTCGCCGCGCGTCGTGGACGATCCCGAGCGTGGCTACCGACACCTCGATCCGCTCCCGGTGGCCGGCGATACCGAGGCCTGGTACGAGAGCCACTACGCCGCCCAGGTGCGTGGCGGCATCCGGGCCCCGGATCTGCTCCGGCTGCTCGCCGGCGGACCTGACGCGGCGGCCGAGCGGAGCTGGCAGGGCGCAACACTTCACGCCGACATCCTCGACGCCCTCGAGCGAGCCGCGTCCGATGGGATCCCGCGGACCGTCGTCGATCTCGGCTGCGGCACCGGCGAGGTCCTCGACGCCCTCACGGCAGCCGGCTGGAGCGCGGTCGGCACCGAGCCGGCCACCCAGCTCGCCGAGCTCGGGCGGTCGCTGGGACGTGCGATCGACACCGCGACGGCCATCGACTACCTCGCCGGGCGGCGGGCGCGTGGTGAGTCGCCGCTCGGCGCGATCCTCCTCCTCAACGTCCTCGAGCACGTGCCCGAGCCGTGGACGATGGCCGACGAGATGGTCCGTGTGACCCGGCCCGGCGGGACGGTGTTCCTGTCGTACACGATCTGGCTCTCACCGCACGGGGGCCACGAGACGTCGCCGTGGCACTACCTCGGCGGCCGCCGAGCGCTGCAGCGCTACGAGCGGACGAAGGGCAAGCCGCCGAAGAACGTCTACGGCGAGAGCATGTATGCCGT
>DASUHU010000290.1:0-5001 GCA_036273395.1 Candidatus Limnocylindrales bacterium | reverse complement strand
GGTCGGCCGGGCATCCGCTCTCGCGCGCGACGCGCCGCGAGATGCAGCAGCCGAGCGTCACGTTCGACGTGGCCGTCGAGTTCGCGAGCCCCGAGGCCGAGCCCGACCTGGAGGGTGGCGCGTACGGCTTCGGGCTGTTCGCGCTCGAGGACCTTCGATGGGGCCGGCTGGTGGGCCACAGTGGCGGCTATCCCGGCTTCGGCTCGAACATGCGCTGGCATCCGGCCTCGGGCGTCGGGGTCATGGCGATGGCCAATGGCCGGTACGCACCGGCGGCGCTGCTCGTCCGGGACCTCCTGCGCTCGCTGCTCGAGGCCGAGGTCAGGCCCGCACGGCGGGTGGCGGCGGCGAGCGCGACCGTCGCGGCGCGCGCCGCGGTCGAGCGGCTGCTGGAGCGCTGGGACGACGACGAGGCGGGCGCTCTCTTCGCGATGAACGTGGAGCTGGACGACCCGCTCCCGCGGCGACGCACGGCGATCGAGCGGCTTCGGGCGGTGCACGGCCCGCTCCGCCCCGACGACGAGGAGCCGGCCCTGTCACGGAGCCCGTTCCAGCTGGAGTGGTGGCTCCGCGGCGAGCGCGGCCGCGTCCAGGTCGAGATCCTCCTGGACCCCGAGCTGCCGCCCCGCGTCCAGACCCTGAATCTCACCTCCGTGCCCGAGCCGCCGCGAGAGCTCGTCGCGGCCGCCGAGCGGATCGTGGCCGCGCTGGATTGCCGCGACGGCGAGGCCCCGACGTGGCCCCGCGACCTGCCGGTCGACACGGCCGTGGATCGGCGCCGGCTGGAGCGCTCGATGCGGGCCGCGGAGGCGAGATTCGGCAGGATCCACCTGGGTCCCGCGGTCGCGGGCGACGGCGACCGCGCGGCCACGTTCCGCCTCCGCTGCGCGCGGGGCCGCCTCGACCTCCACCTCGAGCGCGACCCCGGCCGCGCGACGCTGACGAGGATCGAGCTCCGGCCGGCTCCCGCCGCCGCGCCGGACTTCGATTGATGGGCGAGCCGGGATCGAGGAGCCTCGCCGCGTGAATCCGTTCGAACGGCTCGCCTCGGGCCGCGCCAGGTCGGCGGCGCTCATCACCGCGCTGGCGCTCGCCCTGCTGTTCGTGCTCCAGCAGGTTGGCATCGCCGTGATCAACGGCGACCTCGGGACGGCCCTCGTCGTCATCGCGCTCTTCGACGCGACGATGTGGATCTGGGTCCTCGCCTACGCCGCGCTCATCGTCGACCTGCCGGCGGATGGCCGGGTCGTCGGGACCCGCTGGTCGGTCGCTCGGGCCGCCGCGACCCTTGCCGCGATCGCGCCGGCAGCGCTGATCCTGTCGCAGCTGATCAATTCGGACGTCCTCGCCCTCATCGCCTACCCGATCGTGCTCGGGGCGATGGGCGTCAGCCTCCTGGCGGTCGACCTGACCACGCAGCAGACCGGCATCGTGTCCGGAGGCGTTGCCTCGATCGGGCTCGTGACGGGCATCGCGTTCGTCGCCGCTGCGGTCGGCTACGGCGTCGGCGCGTACGTCGAGTCGCCGCTCGCGACGATCGGCGTGTCGGCCCTCCTCGGCGGCCAGATCCTGTACGTCGTCTGGGCGAGCTGGATCGGACGCCGCCTGCGCCGGGCGCAGTCAGCCGAGTCGTAGGCGAGGCGCCCGAGCCATGGGCGAGGTGCGGGAGCTCTAGCCGAGGCGTCCGAGCCCTAGGCGACGAGGGCGCCCGGCGTCTCCGGCACGACGTCCAGCGCTTCGACTCGGCCGGCGATCGCGACCGTCCGGGTCGTCGCGGCGTCACCCATACCGGAACGCTCCCAGGCCGTCCGGCTGATGAGCAGCTCACCGGGACCCGCCACGCTCCCGAGTCGGGCAGCGATGTTGACGGTGTCCCCGAGGGCCGTGAAGTCGAGCTTCTCGTCCGCACCAACCACGCCCACGAACGCCTCGCCGGAATGGATGCCGGCGCCGACCATGAGGCCCTTCCGGTCGAGCCCCGACCGATGCACGGCGTCCAGCACGGCCCGTCCGGCCGCGATGGCCCGGCCGGCGTGGTTCTCGCCCGTGATCACGGGCACGAACAGGGCCATGACGCCATCGCCCAGGAACTTGTCGACGATCCCGCCGTTCGCGTCGACCGCTCCGGCCGCCGCCCGGTAGTAGTCCTGGAGGAGGGCCCGGAACGCACCCGCCGAGATTCGCTCGGCGAGACCCGTCGAGCCCCGGACGTCGGCGAACAGCACGCTGATCTCGAGCTCGGCCCCACCGGGGTACTTCGAGAGCTGGCCGAAGCAGGCCTTGCACAGAAGTGGGTTTGACTTCATGGGCCCGTGCCAGAAGACCTTTGCGACGAGGCCGCCGGGACCGCTCGTCGGCGAGGCACAGACCTTGCAGCGCGGCGCCGAGGGGATCCGCTGCCAGAAGCGCCGGACGTCTCGAAGCGAGGAGTCCTCGCCGGTCAGGAGGGCGCGCCAGTGCGCCGTCGTGGCGTCGAGCGGATCCGGCACGGGAGCGCGATCCGGCACGGGAGCGCGATCCGCCACGTCGCGATCCTCGTCCCCGGACATGCGTGGATGGTAGCGATCGCCCGCCAGCCCTCCCTGTAACCTCATTGGGCCTCAGCTCTCTCCAGCCCTGAGGGTGGAGTCACCTCAGGTTTCGACTCGCGGCAACGTCGTCGGAGGCACGTGGCACGCCGGCGTAATGCGCCGGGGGACAGGGTTGAAGCCATGGCCGACCCCGTGCACGACGAACCGCCGCGCCTCCCGCTCCGGGTGCGGGTCTTCAGCCCGCTCCTGAAGGCCCTGCTCCAGGCCGGCGTACCCATCCTCTGGAACCGCCTCGTCACGATTCGCGGCCGGACCTCCGGTCAGCCTCGAACGACCCCGCTCGCGGTCATCCCGGCCGCCGGGACCTTCTGGGTCTGGGCTCCGTGGCCCGGCGTCCAGTGGGCGCGCAATCTCCGAGCTGCCGGCCGAGCGACCGTGACCATCCGGGGCCGCAAGCAGGAGATGACCGCGACCGAGCTCGATGCCGAGCAGCGCGTCTGGTTCTTCCGCGATGTCCTCGGGCCGTTCGCCCGACGCCTGCCGTTCGGGCTGGCATTCATCCGTCTCGTCGACGACGTCGACATCAGCCACCCGGAGCAGGTCGCCCCGGACCGTCGCGTGTTCGAGCTTCGGCCCCTCGCCTGAGCCCCCGCTTCCGCTCGGTTGGCTCGTCGCCCACGAGCTCGTGAACCAGGATGCCGGTCAGCCACGACTGGTACGCGGCGTCGCTCCAGCCCCGCTCCTTGACGGTCAGGTCGTACACGGCGAGGGAGCAGAGGGTCCAGAGGATGTCGGTGGCCTGGGCGGGGGTTCGATCGGGACGGAGGGCGCCGCGCTCCGCGAGGACCGAGATGAAGCGGCCCTGGCCGGCGTGTCGCGCCGCCTCGGCCTCGGCCCAGAGGTGAGCCAGCTCGGGATCGGTGGCGCGGGCATCGCGAAGGGCACGCAGGAGCGGTCCGGCGCGGCGATGGATGCCCGGCTGCGTCGCCGCGTAGAGCGCCACCTGTCGCCGGGGATCCGGCTCGTCATGGATCGCGCGGATCGCGGGTCGATCCTCGACCGGGACATCGGCCCGGGCGGCACCACCGGCGAGCAACGCCTCGATGGCGGCCTCGAACAAGCCAGCCTTCGTCCCGAAGATCCGGTAGATGGTCTCGACAGCCACGCCGGACTCCGCCGCGACCGCCGCGAGGGCGATGCCGTAGCCGCGGGCCGAGAACAGGCGTGCGGCCGCCTCGACGATCGTCAGCCTGGTCCTGGCCGCGCCCTCCTCGCGGCGCTTCGATCGGTAGGCCCGCGGCGGCTTGACCCGCTCTGCCATTTCGTGCCAGTCTTACTTACATCAATTAGTGGATCCGCCGATCATAGGCGGGCCGCGCTCGTCGAGGAGGCTCGAACCGTGTTTGCCGTGGTTGTTCGCGAATCCGGCGACCCCGAGCGCATCGAGGCGTCGGCCGGCATGGTCCAGTCGCAGGTCGCGCCGCAGGTTCGCCAGGCGCCGGGCTTCGTCTCGGCGCTCTGGATGAGCGACGGGAAGGGCGGCACGCTGAACGTCATCACCTTCGAGTCCGAGGCGTTCGCGAGCGCGGCCCTCGAGGCCGCGCGATCGGCCCCGCGGCAGCCGTTCATGCACGTCGAGGGCGTCGACGTCTTCCGGGTCCTGGGCAGCGCCTAGCCCGGTGCGCTACTCGGAGTAGCGCTCTTCCTTCCACGGATCGGCGTCGTTGTTGTAGCCGTAGCGCTCCCAGAACCCGAGCTGGTCGTGGTCCAGGAACTCGAGGCCGCGGACCCACTTCGAGGACTTCCAGAAGTAGCGCTTCGGGACCACGAGCCGCAGCGGATAGCCGTGCTCGGGTTCGAGCGGCTGGCCGTCGAACGTGTCGGCCAGCACGACGTCGTCATCGTCGAGCACCGAGAGCGGCAGGTTGGCGGTGTAGCCCTGCTCGGCGTGGGAGACGACGTGGGTCGCGGTCGGGCGCACCTGGGCGAGGCCCAGGATCTCCTGGATCGCGACGCCCTCCCAGGTCGTGTCGAGCTTGGTCCAGCGGGTCACGCAGTGGATGTCCGTGTGAACCGTCTTGCGGGGCAGGGCCCTGAACTGCTCCCAGGTCAGCGTCAGCGGGTTGTCGACGAGCCCGTAGACCTTGAAGTCCCAGGTCGCGAGGTCGATTTTGGGGACCGAGCCGTAGTGGAGGACAGGGAACTTCTCGGTCCGGTACTGGCCCGGCGGGATCCGCTCGGCGACCGATGGATCCATCTCGCGGTCCCCGAAGAGGCGCTCGAACATCTGGGCTCCTGTCGAAGGTCGGTGCGCGCGCCGACGTCGTGCTCTGACCCTAATCGTCGCCGGTGACGCGAGCGTGTCAAACGCGCGGGAACGGCTGATGCGCGAGCTGATCCCCGACGGGGATCGACGTCGGATCCGGCGCAACCGTCGGGTCGAGGCCGGCGTCGACCGCGAGGCGCGCAA
>DASUHU010000289.1:0-6409 GCA_036273395.1 Candidatus Limnocylindrales bacterium | reverse complement strand
CCGACCCGTACACCAGGCTCGATCATGAGCTCCTGCTGGGCGAAGAAGCCCAGCGCTCGAGGGCCCTGCCGAAGGTCGGCTCCTCGCCGGGCTACATTCCGGGGACGGTCCTGCTCGACGGTGAGATCGTGGGCGCGTGGCAGCGCCAGGGTCGCGTCGTGACGATCGAGCCGTTCACGCCACTCGGAGGCGAGAATCGGGCCGTGATCGAGGCCGAGGCCCTCACCGTCCCGATCGCCGGACCGGGCGGCCCTCGAGTTCGCTGGAGGAGCTGACGATGCCCCAGGCCCGCTCTTGGCAGGAGATGTCCCAGCAGATCGCCGAGCAGCTCCGGCGCGAGACCGGCATGGACGTCGCCGGCTGGAACGCCCGCATCCGCTCGGAGGCTCGCCCGGCCGACGAGGCGGCGCTGCGGAGGTGGCTCGCCGCACGGGCGGTGAAGGGCTACCCGGCGTTGCTCCTCGTGTACGAAACGTTCGGCTACCCCGACTACCTCGAGGCGACCGCGGACGAGCTCATCGATGGCCAGTACCGCGATCGGCCCGGGCTTCGCCCGATCTTCGATCGCCTCGTCGACGCCCTGCCCTCGATCGGGACCGTCGAGCTCCAGGCTCGGAAGGGCTACGTGGCGCTCATCGGTCCGAGGCGGACGTTCGCCTCGATCCAGGCAACCACGAAGACCCGCCTCGACGTGGGCCTTCGGCTGGACGGCGTGGCGCCCGCGGGGCGGCTCGAGCCCGCGAAGTCGATCGGCCAATCGTCAATGACCCACAAGGTCTCGGCCGCGTCGGTCGAGGAGGTCGACGACGAGCTGCTCGGCTGGGTTCGCCGCGCGTACGACGCCAACACGTAGCGGGGTGCATGGCCGCGCGTCGCGGGATTGGGGGCGGCCTCGCTCTTCCGGACGTCGACGCACCTTCGCGGGAGCTTCGCTCGTCCGGCCGCGGCCTCGTCCTGCCCGCCGGCCTCGCTCATCCGGCCGACAGTGGCCCTCCGCCATATGACCGTCGACGTCATGTCGGGACATGACACCATGGGCATGCTCGGGCTCACGGCTCGGCTGCGGTCGGATCATGACGGCGCCGTCATGACCGCGATGACTGTGCTGCCATACCGCCCGCACGATCCCGAGCATGACGACGAGGGTCATGACCGCACAGCCCTTCTCCGGAGGCGCCGCACCACGGCCGCCCGGCGAACGGAACTCAGCTCTCGAACGGCGCCGCAGCGATGCGGTCGAGCGCGCCCGCGGCCACCATCGCCGCGACCCGGCACGTGGGCTTGCGTCGGGCCTGGTCGCGGAAGGCGGCAGCGAAGCCCCGCTTGAACCCGAGACGCGGATAGGCCACAAGCACCGGCGCCACGAGGCGGCCCGGCACGTCGGCGAGGCGGTAGCCGGTCACGTCGACGCCGGTCGAGTCCCAGAGGAGCGGGATCTCCGGCGCGGGATCGGGCGGCAGCTCGACCGCCATGTGGAGCGCGATGGCGTCGTGGATCGCGTCGGCGCGCGCGCCGGCCTGATCGTGATCCAGTGCGAATCGCCTCGCCACCTCGGCCCCATCGAGCTCGAAGCAGCCGCCGGCGTCGTAAGCCGGCACGAGCCCGATGTCGTGGAGCAGGGCCGAGACGTACAGGATCTCGGGATCGAAGGCGAGCCCGTCGTGCTCCGCGAGTCCGACCGCCCAGGCGTACGCCCGGACCGAATGGTTGACGAGGAACGCCGGCTCGGCCTCGAGCAGCAGCGCCCGGCCCTGGGCCGCGAAGGCCGAGTCGGGCACTGGCAACCCGAGATTCGACAGCACCGGCTCGAGCGGCGCCCCGACCGCGGCGCCCAGACCGCCGTCGCTTCGCCTCAGCACGCCTCGCCGGGATCGAGCGGCTCGATCGAGAGATCGCTGAACTGGGCGGTGATGTCCGGCGTCCCGTCGGCGTAGATGTTCGCCCCGACCTCGATCGTGCCCTTCAGGTCCGGCCGGTCGTACTTCGCCGCGAGCGCGTAGTCGAGGTCGGAGTTCAGGGGCCGCTTCCAGAGCGTGAACGCGGTCCCGATCCGGCACAGCTCGAGGTCGGCGTCGCCGCTGGGCCATGCGGGCTGCTCGAAGCTCGAGTGACCATCGAGCGTCGACTTCGTCTCGACCGCGAGCCCATGGCCGTCGACGCCGGTCACGACGAAGACGTAGTTCTCCCTGGCCGTCTCGGAGCGGGCCATGAGCCCGGCGAACATCGTCACCCCGCCGCCACCCGGATCGGAGCTGGAGTCCGAGGTCTTCGAGGTGGAGACCGTGGCCGAGAGCCGGAAGTTCCCGTCGATCGTCGAGTAGAAGAGGACGCCCTGCTGGGTGTCGAACCAGAGGGCCTTCCTCAGGAGCGTCATCGCGAAGCCGTCCTCGGTCGCGCCGATGTCGACGTCCGAGGCGTTGAGGAGCTTCCAGCCGTCGAAGCCCGCGATCTGCGGCTCGGTTGCGCCCGTTTCGACCGGCGCGCCCGTCGTGTCGGGCTCGCTCCCGGGGGCCTCGACGTCGATCGTCGGGATCGGCGTTGCCAGGTCACCCGTGTCATCGGAGGGGACCGACCCGGATCCGATGTCGCAACCCGCGGCGACGAGGGCCAGCGAGGCGATCAGGATCAGGCCGAGTGGGGTCCGGCGCACGCCGGGACGATACGCCGTCGTGCGCCGGGCCGGGAATCGGCGGGATGCGCCCGCCGCGGGGATCGGCTAGCCGGAGACGGTGATCGTGGCCGTCATCTGGGAGTGGATCGTGCAGTGATAGGTGAACGTGCCGTCGGTCGCGAACGTGTGGCTGAAGGTCGCGCCCGGGGCGACGTTGCCGCTGTCCCACGAGCCGTCGTCCGCGGTCACGGTGTGGGTCGTCGAGCCGGTGTTGGTCCAGGTGACCGACGCGCCCTTCGTCACGGTCAGCGTGCTCGGGTTGAAGCTGAAGTCGACGATCGAGACGCTCGTGCCCCCGCCACCCGCGGCCTGGCTGCCGCCCGCGGCCTGGCTCCCCGTGGGGCTCGTGTTCGAATTGCAGGCGCCGAGGCCGAGCGCCGCCGCAACGGCGAGCGCGGCCACGGCGCGAGGACTCGGGATCAGGCGCGGAATGGACATCGGTGAACCTCCAGGTGGGGCAGCTGGAGCTGCCGATCGTGGTCGTTACGGTGCCATACGCCGGGTGCCGACCTGCGGATCGCCTAGCATCGGGCCATGCGCATCCACGCCCTCCTGCTCGCGGACAGCGCCCAGGCGGTGGACGGCAAGCTCTACGTCCTCGGAGGTGCGTGGAACCTGCTCCGCTTCCCGGACTTCCCGGCCTCCCTCATGGTCGGAATCGCCGTGGCGATCGACGTCGACTGGTCGGAGACGAACCAGCGCCACCATCTCGACATCCATTTCGAGGATTCGGCCGGCACGACGATGGATCCCCGGATCGGGGCCGACTTCGAGGCCGGGCGACCCGGTCCCGACGCCGGCCGCGAGCTCCGGATCGTGATGGCCGTGAACGGGCCCGTCTCGATCCCGGGGCCCGGTGAGTACGCGGCGGTCGCCTCGATCGGGGGCCGCGAGCTGGCCCGGGCCACGTTCCAGGCGAGCCGGGCCACGGCCGGCGTGGCGGGACCCGCACCGGGCGCCTCGGGCCTGGCCAACTGACGCCGGCCGGCGCTTCCGGCCGGCTCGCCCACTAGCCCGATCGGTCCGGTGCGGACCGGAACCATCGGGTCATGTCCTGTGGGGTCGTCCCTCGCGACGATCCTGCGGTGCGACCTTCGATCCCGCGCCGCGGCACGCCTCGGGGCCTGCGCGGCGCCGCGACATCCGCGACCGTCGCGTCGCTCGTGGCCCTGCTGCTGCTCGGCTTCACCTCCGCGACGGCGGTTGGCGCGACGCTCGAGGCGCCGAAGTGCGACTACGTCCACCTTCGGACCGGCCCGAGCACGACGTACGCGATCAAGGCGACCGTGATGACCTCCGCTCGCGTGTCCGCGGTCTCGACCGTCAGCGGCGGCAGCTACACGAGCCTCTGCGCCGGGGTCACGGTCTCGGGCTCCCACTGGCTGAAGATCTCGGCCGTCAACGGCCACTCGACGTCGTCGCTCTACGGCGTGTCGTACGTCTACGGCGCGAGCGGGCTCTTCAAGGCGGTGACCGTCGTCGCGCCCACGGCGTCGCCGACCGCCTCGCCGACGCACAGCCCGGGCCCGACGACAGCGCCCGCCAGCCCGGTTGCGAGCGCGAGCCCCAGCGCCAGCCCGAGCGCGAGCGCCTCCGCGTCGCCGGATGCCTCGGCCAGCCCGGATCCGAGCGCCCTGCCGAGCGCGTCGCCGAGCAGCTCACCGAGTCCGAGCCCCACGCCCACCCCGACGCCGGCCGCCTGCGCGAGCCTGCCGTCCAGCGTCACGTGCCTGACCAACGCGACCGAGTTCTTCGGGCGGGGCTACGGCCACGGCATCGGGCTGTCGCAGTACGGAGCGAAGGGCCGAGCTTCCGCCGGCCAGGGCGCCGCGACCATTCTTGCCCACTACTACCCGGGAACGGCCCTCGGCTCGATGGCCAACAACACCATCAGGGTCCTCGTGCTCTCGTCGTTCACCGCCTCGAGCAGCGCGCCGCTCCGGATCTACGGGCGCTTCGGGACGTGGACGGTCGACGGCGTGACCGGCACGTTCCCCGCGGATGCCGAGCTGCTCGCCTGGCACGACACGAGCGTGGCCAGCGGCTGGCACCTGAAGATCCTCGCGAGCGACGGGACGGCGCTCTTCAACGGGCCATCCGCAAGCGCGAGCTTCCGCGTCCGACCGGGCAGCGGCACGATCCTCCAGCTCTACTCCAAGCCGACGTACTACGACCACTACCGCGGGATCCTCCGCGTCATCGGGTCGACGACCGGCACGGTCAACGTCGTCAACGAGGTCTCGATGGAGTCCTACCTCCGGGGCGTCGTCGGGACGGAGATGTCGGCATCGTGGCCGCTCGAGGCGCTCAAGTCCCAGGCGATCGCCTCACGCTCCTACGCCGCGTACCGGCTCCACCCCGGCAGCGGCACGTACGACATCTACGACGACACTCGCTCGCAGGTCTACCACGGCTATCTCGGGGAGCACGCGGCGTCGACGAGCGCGGTGACCGGCACGGCCGGCAAGGTCGTGACCTACAGCGGTGCGATCGCCAACACGCTCTACCACTCGGCCGATGGCGGCTGGACCGAGAACAACGAGAACGTGTTCACCTCGAGCACCGGTGCGATCACCGCGGGCAAGGTCGCCTACCTCCGCGGCTCCTCCGATCGGGCGGCCGATGGCTCCTCGTACGACAAGAGCTCGCCGTGGGCGACCTGGCACACCTCGATCTACACGCTGGCCCAGCTCCAGGCGGTGTTCCACGCCGACAGCCGGACGAACGTCGGGTCGCTCGTCGCGCTGGACCTGAGCCGGCGCGGCGTCTCGGGACGCCTCATCAGCGTGACGCTGTACGGCGCCAACGGCACGACCAAGACCGTGTCCGGCGCGGTGTTCATCTCGGTCTTCAACGCCAATACCCCGGCCGCCGACCAGGCCATGATGAACACGCTCTTCGCGCTCCAGCCGATTCCCTAGCCACTCGCGCGCTGGTTGCGCCGCGGCCCGCCGGCCGCTCTGTCAGCCAGTACTCCGGCGACTCCAGGTCACTCGAATCGCCCGATCGCGCCGCGCCACCGCCCGGATTCGTCCCTCCGCACGTTCGGGCCGGGACGGGCTGGCATGGCGCTCATCTCGCCGCCGAGTTCTCCGAGTCGCCCCGGGACTCGTTGGCAGAACCTGCGCCCGGACGGCGATGCGGGCCCGTCCTGCCATGGATCCCGCTGGCGTCGGCGGCGGATTGCAGCGGCGGCCGGGCCCCGAATCAGGGAAGATCGACGGCGACGTCGAAGGTTGGAGGGATGGGCCGTGGTCGTCGCCGCGAGATCGAGCTACCGGACGCAGGCCTTCATCGACGGCGCATTCCGCGACGCCGCCTCGGGCGAGACGTTCGCCACGGAGAATCCCGCGAACGGCCAGGTCCTGGCCCACGTCGCCGCAGGCGGGCCCGAGGACATCGATCGAGCAGTCCGGGCCGCACGACGCGCGTTCGATGACGGCCGCTGGTCGCGGGTGGCACCCGCGCAACGGAAGCGTGTCCTGCTGCGGGTGGCCGACGCGATCGAGGCGAACCTCGAGGAGCTCGCGACGCTCGATGCGCTCGAGGCCGGCAAGCCGATCACGGACGCCCGCGACGTCGATCTGCCAGACACGGTGACGACCTTCCGCTGGTACGCCGAGGCGATCGACAAGGTCTTCGATGCCGTCGCGCCAACGGGTCCGGAGGCGCTCGGGCTGATCGTCCGCGAGCCGATCGGGGTCGTCGGCGCGGTCGTGCCCTGGAACTATCCGATCC
>DASUHU010000288.1:0-21728 GCA_036273395.1 Candidatus Limnocylindrales bacterium | reverse complement strand
CAGCTGACCGCGCCGCTGCGCCTGCCGACACGGCGCCGGGACCATCGGCCACTCCGGCGAGCCGGGTCACGCCCGGCACGCGCCGGCTCAGGAAATCGAGGACGACGCCGGTCTGCCTGATCCGCTCCTCGATCTGGAACGGGGCGTGGCCGGTCGGGAAGAGGTAGAGCTCGTGGTCGTGGCCGCGTGCCGCCAGCCGATCCGTGTAGGCCAGGACCTGCCGGATCGGGCAGCGGGTGTCGTGCTCGCCCGCCAGGACGAGCAGGGGCGCGGTCACGCGATCGACGTACTCGATCGGGGATCGCTCGCGCATCAGCTCCGGCACCTCCGCGGGCGTTCCGCCCAGCAGCGCCCGGTCGTAGGCCTGCAGGATCGGCGACTCATCGGCGTAGGCCGCCGCGTAGTCGCCGACCGGCACGCCGGCGACCCCGGTCACGAACCGGTCGGGATGCATGCCGTGCATGAGCAGCGTCAGGTAGCCGCCCCATGACCAGCCGGCCATCGCCACCCGCCGCGGATCGGTCCAGCCATGCTCGATCAGATCGTCGAGGCCCGCGACGATGTCCTCGACCTCGGGCCAGCCGATGTTGCCGATGAGCTCGTCCCGCCAGGCCTGCCCGAACCCGATCGAGCCGCGGTAGTTGACCATCGCGACCTGGAAGCCCATGTCGACGTAGGCCTGGACCTCGGGCGCCCAGCGATCGAGGTCGACCGAGGTGGGGCCGCCGTGGATGTGCATGACGGTGGGCCACGGCCCGCTGCCCGCCGGCTCGATCCGCCAGCCCTGGACCCGCTGGCCCGCCGGGTTCGTGAAGGTCCACGGGATGAAGGGTCGGCCGGGCGGTGGCGACGGCGGTGCGAGCAGCGGCTCCGCCCGGCCGGCCTCGTACACGGCACCCGGCCGAAGGCCGTTCTGGAGCCGGTACCAGACCGCGCCGTCGGGCCGGACCCGCGCGCCGGTGAGGCTCCCGGCCTCGGTCATGAGGGTCGTGATCCGATTCGTCCCGAGGTCGTAGCGATGGAGGACGTGGCGACCATCGCGGAGCTCGGCGAGCAGCACGGCCGAGCCGTCTGGCCACCAGTCGGTGACCTCGGTCAGGCGATCCCAGGGCAACTCGAGGTCGCGCACCGCGCCGCTCCGAACATCCCAGATCGCAGGTCGACGCTCACCGCGGCGCTCGTGGCCGATCGCGAGTCGCGCGTCCCCCGGGACAGGCGACCAGGCGAACGCGACCAGGGCCAGGCCCACGTCCCGAAGGTCAGCGACGGTCGAGCCGGTCCGGGCGTCGAGGATCCGAAGTGCCTGGTGGATCAGGTCGCCATGCTCCGCGTGCTCGATCGCGACGAGCTCCTCGTCCGCCGAGAGCGCACCGACCTCCACGCCACCGCGGACCGTCGCGTTCGAGCCGCCAAGCTCGATCGATTCCGGGCTGAACACGAGCCCGCGCGCGGGCTGGCCGGCCTCGGCGGCGTAGACCGCGAAGCCGTCTCGGTCCGAGAGCGCGACGATCGTTCGCTGCCGGCCGAGCGCGATGCCCCCGTCCCACCCGACCGGGACGCCCTCGAGCAGTGGCTCCGCATCGCCGCCCGTGAACGGCGCGGTGACGTACGTGCCCGACTCGTCGCCCGTGGTGTCGCGATGCCAGACGAGCCACTCGCCGTCCGCGGCGATCCCCCCGGAGATGACGCCGACCGGGTCCGTCGAGACCTGGCGCCGCTGGCCCGAGGCCGCGTCCCAGCTGTGGAGCTGGTAGACGCCGCTCTCGGAGGAGACATAGGCGAGGTGGCCGGGCGCGTGGCGCGACCAGGTCGGAAAGCCGACGATCGGAGTGCGGAAGCGGCGCTGCCAGAGCGGCGCGGCATCCGCCGCGGGTTGCGGCTCGGAGTCGCTCATCGGTCGGAGACGGTCATCGGCGGCGAGGATACGAGCCCGGCAGGATCGGCGCGACAAGGGCAATCGCCCTATCCCGATGAGCCGCCCCGTTACGGGTCATCCCGCCCGATCGCGGGTGATCCGGCTACCGTGACCGCGATGACTCGAGGCGGTCGGACGGCGCAGCGGTGAGCGGACTCGGTGCGTTCGGTGGCCGGCAGCTCGCCCAGCGCCTCGGACGGGTCGGCGTGTGGAGCTTCGCGCTCCAGCGGCTCGCCGCGGCCGAGGAAGGCGGCGCCGCCCGCGAGCTGGAGCAGGACGGCTTTCCGGCGCTCTGGATCCCCGAGAGCCTCGGCAGCAAGGACCTCTTCGCCCACGCCGCGATCCTCCTGGCGGCCACGGACCGGATCCCGCTCGCGTCGGGCATCGCGAACATCTACGCCCACGACCCGATGGCCATGGCCAACGGCGCGAAGGCCCTCGGCGAGGCCTATCCGGGCCGGTTCGTCCTCGGGATCGGGGTGAGCCACGCGCCCTCCGTCGAGTCGCGCGGGAGCGCCTATGGCAAGCCGATCGAGACGATGCGTTCGTACCTCGACGCGATGGCCGCCGCGCAGTACGCCGCGCCTGAGCCCGACCCGCCGGTTCCGCTGGTCCTCGCCGCGCTCGGCCCGCGGATGCTGGAGCTCGCCGCGGAGCGGGCCGACGGCGCCCATCCCTACTTCGTGCCGGTCGAGCACACGCCGATCGCGCGCCGGCACCTCGGGCCAGAGCCGTTCCTGGGCGTCGAGATGACCGCCGTCCTGACCACCGACCGCGAGCGCGGGCTCCGCGTCGGGCGTGCCTTCGCGAAGAACTACCTGGCCCTCCCGAACTACGCCAACAACCTTCGGCGCCTGGGCTGGTCCGACGAGGACGTCGCCGGGGAGGGGAGCGAGCGCCTGATCGACGCGGTGATCTCGATCGGCGACGTCGAGGCGATCGTCGGACGAATCCGCGAGCACCTCGACGCGGGCGCGGACCATGTCTGCGTCCAGCTCCGCGAGGACAGATCGACGGATCCCGCGCTGGGGGCCTACCGCGAGCTGGCCGCGGCCGTTCGTGAGCTCGAGGCGCCGCGAGCCTGAGCGTCGGGAGTCGGGGCCGGGCCCGTGCGCGCTCGCGGGTGGCCGAGATACCAAGCATCTTGGTGGTACCGACGGCTCCTGGTGAGTCCTGGCGCAGGCACGTTGCCGCTGACCCGCCTCCGAGCGTGAGCGGCGGTTTGGGACGTCGCCGTCCGCGGCGGACCGGCCGAGGCGCTCGATACCACCAGCCGGCTTGGTATTCCGAGCGAGCTCACGCGCCGACCGGCATCTCGAGGGCCAGACGCACCAGGTCGACCAGGTGCACGCCCGGCAGGTCCGCGTCGCTCAACCAGGCGAAGCCGTCGGTCGAGTTGCCGACCTCGACGCGCTCCTCGCCGCCCACGACCCGCACGGGATAGACGAATCGCACCTGGTGGTACCGGCGCGGAGCGCCCCGAGCCGTGCTGATGCCGAAATCGGTGAGGATCCGCGGCGCTCCGGCGATCTCGACCTCGAGCCCCGTCTCCTCGCGAATCTCACGGACCGCCGCCGCCTCTGGCGCCTCCCCGAACTCGACCCCGCCGCCGGGCAGCGTGTACGCGCCGGCCTCGCCGTAGCCCTCCGCGATTCGGCAGAGCAGGACCGCCCCGTCGCGCCAGATCAGGCCGTACGCGGCAAGCCGGATGAGGATCGGCCGCTGCTCCGGGGCGAGGTCGTCGGTGCTGCGGGCGACGCCGTCACCGGCGGGCGGTGCGGCGCTGGCGAGCATGTGTGCCTCGTCCCGCTGGCTCATGCCGGGGCGGCGGCAGGCATCTCGGCGTCGAGCGCAACGCCTGTGTCCTCGACCGACGCAGCGTCTGCGGCGTCGAGATCGGGCGCGCGATCGAGGATCGCCACGCCGCCGAAGAGGGCAAAACCGCTGATCCGGAGGACCGGACCGTCCGAGTCGACGAGCTCGGCGTCCCGCGCGTCGGCCACGCCGCCGAACAGGCTCGTCAGGCGCGTCTGGACAGGCCAGCTCGCCGGGACGACGAGGCGCAGCCCGCCGAACACCGCCCGGAGCGTGAGGTCGGCGCCGGACGGATCCAGGGCCGCGCCTCGGAGGTCGATCGTGCCGCCGCCGTACCAGCAGAGGCTCGAGCCACGACGCAGGCCTGGGGCGATGGATCGGAACTCGAGGCTGTCGAAGATCGTGACGAGGTCGAACTCGTCATCCGTCTCGGTCCCGCTCGACGCGACCTGCCGCCGCACGACGAGCGCGCTCACCGCGGACGCGATCGCCCCGAGCGTGAGGATTCCGAGGAGCAGGCCGAAGATCGATCGGATCGTCCGCATGGGAACCTCCAGGTGGGCGCTGCCATAATGCCCGACGTGGCGAACGAGGGATCCAGGGTCGTCCCGTGGAGCGGGAATCGCGCTCCCGCGGACTGGGGGATGGGCGACGGGCAGGCGATCCCCTGGGAGTACGCCCCCGCGCCCGAGTCGCGCGACATCGTCACCCTCAAGTCGCGCTTCGGCCTGTTCATCGACGGGCGCGAGGTCCAGGCCAGCGACGGCGGCGTCTTCACGACCGTCAATCCCGCGACCGAGGAGCCGATCGCGGAGGTCGCGAAGGCCACCACGACCGACGTGGATCGCGCGATCCGGGCCGCGCGCCGCGCCCAGCGGACCCGCTGGGGCAATCTCCCCGGCAAGGAGCGGGCGACGTACCTCTTCCGGATCGCGCGGATCCTCCAGGAGCGGAGCCGCGAGCTCGCGGTCCTCGAGACGATGGACTCGGGCAAGCCGATCAAGGAGTCGCGCGACGTCGACGTGCCCCTGGTCGCGGCCCACTTCTGGTACTACGCCGGCTGGGCGGACAAGCTCGAGTACGCGTTTCCGGGGCGGATCGCGAAGCCGCTCGGCGTGGCGGCCCAGGTCATCCCCTGGAACTTCCCGCTGCTCATGCTCGCCTGGAAGATCGCGCCGGCGCTCGCCGCAGGGAACACCGTCGTTCTCAAGCCCGCCTCGACGACGCCGCTCAGCGCGCTCCTCTTCGCCGAGATCTGCCGCCAGGCCGACCTCCCGCCGGGCGTCGTGAACATCGTGCCCGGGCCCTCGGACATCGGGATGCACCTCGTCAGCTCGCCCGGGGTCGACAAGGTTGCGTTCACTGGCTCGACCGGTGTCGGCAAGCTCATCCAGAAGGCGGTCGCGGGGACGGACAAGGCGCTGACGCTGGAGCTCGGGGGCAAGGCGGCCAACATCGTCTTCGAGGACGCGGCGCTCGATCAGGCGGTCGAGGGCATCGTCAACGGCATCTACTTCAACCAGGGCGAGGTCTGCTGCGCCGGCTCGCGCCTCCTCGTCCAGGAGTCCGTCGCCGAGCCGCTCATCGAGAAGCTCAAGGACCGGCTGTCGACCATCCGGGTCGGCGATCCGCTCGACAAGAACACCGACGTCGGGGCGATCAACTCGAAGGCCCAGCTCGAGAAGATCACGGAGCTCGTCGCGTCGGGCGTGGCCGAGGGCGCGGACATGTACCAGCCCGCCTGCGATCTGCCGGAGCGGGGCTACTACTTCCGCCCGACGCTGTTCACGAACGTGGCGCAGAGCCACCGGATCGCGAAGGAGGAGATCTTCGGGCCGGTGCTGTCCGTCCTGACCTTCCGAACCCCGGACGAGGCGGTCGAGAAGGCCAACAACACGCCATATGGGCTCTCGGCCGGCGTCTGGACCGAGAAGGGCAGCCGGATCCTGTGGATGGTCCGGAAGATGCGGGCCGGGGTCGTCTGGGCCAACACGTTCAACCGCTTCGATCCGACCTCGCCATTCGGTGGGTACAAGGAGTCGGGCTTCGGGCGCGAGGGCGGGATGCACGGCCTGTGGGCCTACGTCCGGCTCGACGACCGCTGATGACGTCCGGGCGGGGCACCTCGCGGTCTCGTGCGATCGCTCGCCCGCGGGTCGACGCTGCGGCGCCTGACCGGGTCGAGGTCCGGAAGACCTACAAGCTCTACATCGCGGGCGAGTTCCCACGAAGCGAGTCGGGCCGCTCCTACGTGGTGAGCGGGGCCGACGGCACGCCACTCGCGAATGCGGTCCGGGCCTCGAAGAAGGACCTGCGCGATGCCGTCCGTGCCGGGCGGAAGGCGTTCCCGGGCTGGGCCGAGCGCACGGCCATGAACCGCGGCCAGATCCTGTACCGCGTCGCCGAGCTCATGGAGGGCCGCCGGGAGCAATTCGAGGCGGAGGTCGCCGCGGCGGAAGGCCTTCGGGCCGATCGCGCCCGCGCGGTCGTCGAGCGGTCGATCGACCGATGGGTCTGGTATGCCGGCTGGGCGGACAAGATCGCGCAGGTCCTCGGCGCCTCCAACCCGGTCGCGGCCGACTACTTCAACTTCACGATCCCCGAGGCGAGCGGCGTCGTCGGGATCGTCGCGCCCGAGATGTCGTCCCTGCTCGGGCTCGTCTCGCGGCTCGCGCCGCCCCTCGTCGCCGGCAACGCCGTGGTGGTCCTCGCGTCCGAGTTGCGCCCGCTGCCGGCGATCACGCTGACCGAGGTCCTCGCCACCTCCGACGTGCCCGGCGGGGTCGTGAACGTCCTCACCGGGCTGCGGAAGGAGCTCGTCCCGGTGCTTGCCGCCCACGAGGACGTCGATGGCCTCGATGACTGGGGCGTGCCGCCCGAGATGCGCCGGGACACCGAGCTCGCCGCCGCGGACTCGGTCAAGCGCCTGGCGCGTCGGCCCGGCGGCCTGGTCGACGCCCGCTTCGACTGGCTCGATGACGCTGCCGCCCAGCGCCCGGAATGGATCGCCGCGTTCCTCGAGATGAAGACGGTCTGGCACCCGATCGGGGTCTGACAGCGAGGTCGCGATGTTCTCCAGTGCGTTCGTGAACCTCTACACGAGCGACATCGAGGCCGGCCTCCGGTTCTACCGGGACCTGCTGGGCTTCGTCGAGACGTTCCGGACACCGCTCGACGGCACGCCGGATCACGTGGAGCTCACGCTCGCGGGCTTCGGCCTCGGGCTGGGGACCGTCGAGGCCGCCCGCCGCGTCCACGGCGTCGATCCGGAGCCCGGCGCGGCGGCCATGGTCGTCGTCGTGTGGTGCGAGGACGTCGATCGTGCCTTCCAGCGCCTGGCTGCCGCAGGGACGCCTGTCGTCCAGCAGCCCCACGACACCGGCTCCCGGAACCGGAATGCCCTGCTGCGCGATCCCGACGGGAATCTCGTCGAGATCGTCTCGAAGCGGTCGTAGTCCCGGCAGGGCGGAAGGTCGCGGCGTGTCCCTCGTTCGGCTCCCGGCCTTCTCGATCTCGCTCGATGGCTTCGGCACCGGCGACCTGCTGAGCCGGGACGCGCCATTCGGCCACGCCGGGGACCGCCTGCACGAGTGGATGTTCGCCACGCGCTGGGGTCACGACGCGGTGGGGCAGCCCGGTGGCAGTCGGGGCGTGGACGATGCCTTCCTGCGACGGGTCACGCCGGGCGTCGGCGCCGAGATCATGGGCGCGGGCATGTTCGGCTTTCCCGGCTGGCATGAGGACCCCGAGTGGAAGGGCTGGTGGGGCGACAACCCGCCGTTCCACACCCCGGTCTTCGTCCTCACCCATCACCCGCGCCCGACCCTCGAGATGGCGGGCGGCACGACCTTCCACTTCCTCGACGCGTCGCCGGTGGAGGCGCTCGACGCGGCTCGCGCGGCCGCGAATGGCGCCGACATCGGCATCGGCGGTGGCCCCACGACGGTTCGCGAGTTCCTCCAGGCGGGGCTCATCGACGTCCTGCACCTCGTCGTCGTCCCGATCGTGCTCGGGCGGGGCGTGCGAATCTGGGATGGACTCGAGGGCCTCGAGCGGGACTACGACCTCGAGGTCGTCTCATCGCCGAGCGGCGTCACCCACCTGACGTTCACGCGACGGGCGGCCTGATCGGAGGTTTCCTCCGCGCCGCGCTCGGCCGCAACGTGTGGCGGTGGATGTATGCGCGTCGGCCGAATGCGCGCGTCGGCCGAATGCGCGCGGCGGCCGACCTTCCGTCGACCCGCATCGCCCGCTGGGCCGGCCCCGCAGCGGCCTCGCTCCAAGCCTTCAGACCATTCAGTATTGACTGAAACTTCCGAACGACGTAGCCTCCGGCCGTGACCGACGGTGAAGGGCGTTTCGTCGAGGAGATGGGCCAGTTCCTGGCCGGGCTCGGGATGACCCCGATGGCCGGGCGGATGTGGGGCTGGCTGCTCATCTGCGACCCGCCCGAGCAGACCGCCGCGGAGATCTCGGAGGCCCTGCAGGCCAGCCGCGGCGCCATCTCGGGGACGGCGAGGATCCTCGCCAACGCGGGGCTGATCCGCCGCGCGACGAAGCCCGGTGATCGCCGCGAGTACTTCAGCGCCCCGCCGGAGGCGCTCGAATCGATGATCGGCAGCGCCGCGTCGATCTACCGCCAGATGCGCGGCATCGCCGAGCGCGGCCTCGCGGCGACGACCGATCGGCCGCCAGCCGCGCGCGCCCGCCTCGAGGAGTTCCGGGACGTCATGGGATTCGTGGAGCAGGAGGTGCCGGCCCTGATCGACCGCTTCCTCCGGGAGCGAAAGGAAGCACAGGGAGCCGCATGACCGCCGTCATCCAGACCGAGCAGCTCACGAAGAGCTACGGATCCCATCGCGGGATCATCGACGTCGACCTCGAGGTCAACCAGGGCGAGGTGTTCGGGTTCCTCGGACCGAACGGCGCCGGCAAGACCACGACGATCCGCACGGTCCTCGACCTCATCCGGCCGACGAGCGGCCGGGCCCTCGTGTTCGGCATCGAGTCGAGCGCGGATCCCGTCTCGATCCATCGTCGGATCGGCTACATCCCCGGCGAGTTCTCGCTCTACGACCGCCTGACCGCGGGCCAGACGATCCAGTACTTCGCGAACCTCCGGGGCGGGGTCGATCCGGGCTACCAGGCCTCGCTCGTGGAGCGGTTCGAGATCGATCCGAAGCGCCGCTACAAGGAGCTCTCGAAGGGCAACAAGCAGAAGGTCGGGCTCGTCATCGCGCTCCAGCATCGGCCCGAGCTCCTCGTCCTCGACGAGCCGACGTCGGGCCTCGACCCGCTCGTCCAGCAGTCGTTCTACGCCGTTGTCCGCGAGGCCAAGGCCGAGGGCCGAACCGTCTTCCTCTCGAGCCACATCCTGAGCGAGGTCGAGCGAACCGCGGACCGCGTGGCGATCATCCGCGATGGCCGGCTCGTCAAGGTCGACAGCGTCGAGGGCCTCCGCGACCTGGCCCACCACCAGGTGGAGCTGCGGTTCGCGGGTCCCGTGCCCGTCGACGCCTTCACGACGATCTCGGGTGTGAGCGACGTCGCGGCCGAGGATCACACGCTCCGGATGCGCGTCTCGGGGCCCATCACCCCGGTCGTCCAGGCCGCGGCGAAGTACGAGCTGCTCGACTTCGTGAGCCGCGAGCCGAGCCTCGAGGAGACGTTCCTCGCGCAATACGGCCACGGCAACGAGCCCGTGCCAGCGGCGGCGACCACCGCGGCCCCCGACGCCGCCGAAGGGCACGCCGATGGCCGCTAGCGCGACGCCGCTCGGCCGCGCGAGCCGGGTCTCTCCGTTCAGCCGGGTCTACGGCTTCGGGAGCATCTACGCCAAGACGATCCGCGACTCGCGGCTGGCCTTCATCATCGTCGCGGGCCTCCTCGGCGGGCTCTCGCTCGCGCTCGGCGCGGCGATTCCCACCGTCTTCCCGACGCCGGCCGCGCGCCTCGAGGTCGACAACCTCATCGGCAGCATGCCGGCCCAGATGGTCAACCTCTTCGGCAGGCCCGAGAAGCTCGGGACGCTCGGTGGCTACCTGAGCTGGAAGTACGGCGCGACGTTCGCCCTCGGCGCGGCGCTGTGGTCGATCCTGGCGCTGTCGGGGACGCTCGCCGGCGAGGCCAGCAAGGGCAGCCTCGACATGGTCGCGACCGCGCCGTTCGGGAAGCGCCGCATCGCGATCGAGAAGCTCAGCGCCCACCTGACGATGCTCGGGCTGGCCATGGCCATCCTCGCGATCGCGGTGACCGTCAGCTCGAACGCCTTCGGCGACCCCGCCCTCGGCGACCGGATCACGCCCCTCTCCGCGATCGGGTTCGCGCTGTGGGTCGGGTTCATGGCCCTGTTCTTCGGCGGGCTCGCGTTCGCCCTCGCGCCGCTGCTCGGCCGTGGTGGATCGGCCGCGATCGCCGGCCTCGCGATGATCACCCTGTGGGTGGCGAGCGGGCTCGAGGCCCTCGGCCCGATCGCGGTGATCAGCCCGTTCCACTGGACCGTGAACCACATCGCCCTCGTCGGCGAGTACGACTGGCCGGGCCTCGCGCTGGTCGGCGTCGTCGGCGCGGTGTTCCTCGCCGTCGGCGTCGAGCTGTTCGCCCGGCGCGACCTCGGCGTGACGCTCGGGGTCGGGCTGCCGTCGCTGCCTGCGGACGTCCTGGGCGTCCGCGGCCCGATCTCGCGGGCCTTCGGCGACCAGCTCCCGCGGGCGCTGGCGTGGGGCCTCGGCATCGGGCTCATGGGCGCCCTCCTCGCCTCGCTCGTCGGGCCGATGTCGGCCCAGCTGGCGGGCGATCCAGGGCTGCTCGCCACGTTCAAGCAGGTCTTCCCGACCTTCGACCTGACGTCCGCGGGCGGGTTCCTCCAGCTGTATGTCTCGCTGTTCGACATCGCCGCCGGATTTGCGGCGGCGACCCTCGTCTCGAAGTGGGCCTCGGACGAGACCGGGGGACGCCTGGAGCAGGTGCTCACGACGCCGCTGTCCCGATCCGGCTGGGTGCTTGCCGGCGGAGCCGCCGCGCTCCTCGCCGTCGTGGTCATCTCCGTCCTCATCGCGGTCGGGGTCGGGCTCGGGGCCGCCTCGAGCACGGTCGATGCCGGTGAGGCGATGCTCGGCACCGCCTCGCTCGGGCTGTATGCGATCGCGCTCGTCGGCGTCGGCCTTGCGATCGGTGGCCTGTGGCGGACCTCGCTGGCTGGGGAGCTCGTCGCGCTGCTCGTTGTCGCGACGTTCCTGGTCGACCTGCTCGCGCCGGCGTTCAACGCACCGGACTGGGTCCATCAGCTCGCGCTGACGGCGCACCTCGGCCAGCCGATGATCGGCCAGTGGGATCCCGTCGGGATCGTCGCCTGCGCGGTCATCGCGGTGGCCGGCACCCTTCTTGGAGCGTGGGGCATCCGGCGGAGGGACCTGCAGGACTGACGGGCCGGAGGCACGTCCGGCTCCGTAGACTCGGGCCGTGCCGCCGTTCGCGCTAGCCCTCATCGCGATCGCGGCCGTCCTTCACGCGACCTGGAACGTCATCCTCAAGACGTCGGGCGATCCGCTCCTGACGGCGGTCCGCCTGCAGGCGATCGGGACGCTCGTCCTCGGCCCGCTCGCGGTCATCGCGTGGTTCGTCACGGGGGAGCCCGCGATCGATCCGGAGGGCGTGGCGATCGCGCTCGTCTCGGGCGGGCTCGAGGCGCTGTACTTCTTCCTCCTCGCGGAGGCCTACGCCCGTGGCGACCTCTCGATGGTCTACCCGCTGGCTCGCGGCAGTGCGCCGCTCCTGGCCGTGCTCATCGGGATCGGCGTCCTCGGTGAGCAGCTCGTGCCAATTGCCTGGGTCGGGGTCATCGCGGTGATCGTCGGGATCCTCGCGGTCGCGCAGCCGTGGCGGGCGCTCGGCGCCGCCGGGCGAGAGCATCGGGGAGCGGTCGCCTTCGCGCTCGCGACCGGCGCGACGATCGCCGCCTACTCGGCCGTGGATCGTGAGGGCGTGCGGATCCTGGTCCCGTGGCTGTACGGCGCGGTGCTCGCCGTCTTCTCGACGATCATCCTCGGCACGATCGTGCTCGTCGGGCGGCGCCGCGGCATCCTCGGGACGCCCGCGCCGTTGGTCGGTCCGGATGGCCGGCCGGTCGCGGGCGTGGGCGCGAGGGCCGCGGTCGCGGGCGTGCTCTCGCTCACGGCGTACCTGCTGATCCTGTTCGCGTATTCCGTGGCGCCGCTCGCCGCCGTGGCGCCACTCCGGGAATCCGCGGTCGTGCTGGGCGCGGCGTGGGGCTCGATCCGCCTGGGCGAGGCGGCCCGGCGCCGCGAGGCGGGCGTCCGGATCGGGGCGGCCGCGCTGGTCGTGGTCGGGGCCGTGCTGGTGGCGATCGGCGAGGTGTAGCTCGCCGACTACGGCTTCGCTGCGGGGGTCGTCGCTCCCGTTGCTGCTCCCGTCGGGCTCGCCGTCGCCGGAGCCGGAGCGGCGCGGCCGAAGAGCCGTCGCTGGCCGCGCTGGCTGTTGACGAGCGCGACGCCGCCGAGGATCAGGACCGTGCCCGCGATGAGCCAGGCATCGACCGGCTCGGCGAAGACGATCGCGCCGGCGACGATCCCGACGACCGGGAGCAGGTAGGCCACCAGCGCGGCCCGCGTGGCGCCGACCCGCTTGATGAGCCGGAAGTTGGCGAGGTAGGCGAGACCCGAGCCGAAGATCCCGAGCCAGGTGACGGCGAGGATCGCGGTGGGAGTCCAGGCCTCGCGGAACGGATCCTCGGCGAGGAGCGCAATCGTCGCGGTGATCGCGAACGCGAACCCGACTTCGACCATGGCCGGGATCATCGGTCGAAGATTCCGCAGGTTCCGGCGGGCGTAGACCGCCCCGGCGCCGTAACAGACCGCCGACAGCACGAGGGCAACCTCGGCACCGACGTCACTCGGTCCACCGCTGCCCGTGAGCATGCCTCCGCCGAACAGGACGATGACCCCGACATATCCGATGACGAGGCCACCGAGGCGGTTGACCGTGAGCGGCTCGTCGTGGAGGAAGAGGGCGGCGAAGACGATCGCGAACAGCGGGACCGTTCCGTTGAGGATCGCGGCGAGGTTCGAGTCCACCGATTGCTCGGCGGTCGTAATGAGCGCGAACGGCAGGACGACGCTGATGACGGCCATCACGACGAGATGGCCATAGGCCTTGACGTCGCGCGGGAGGGGCTCTCGGGCGATCGCGACGACCGCCACGAGGAGGCAGAAGCCGATCCCGAGTCGGGCCGCGATGAGCGTGAAGGTCGAGAGCGTCTCGACCCCGAGCCGGATGAAGACGTAGCTCGTGCCCCACATGAGCCCGAGGGCCACGAGGACGAGCCAGTCGGAGCGGGTCGGGCGCGCGGTCATCGGCGGATCATAGCCATGCGGGGTCCCTTGGATTAGCGGCCTGGGCCAACCTCGCCACCGGCGCCGGATGTCAACCCGGGCTCGACCCCGAGGCGCTCAGCCCGGTGGCACATCCAGCACAACACCCGCGGCCTGGCATTCGGTTGCAAAGGCATCGAGCGCATCCGGTGATACCGCGGCGCCCCGGACGAGGGTGATGACCCGGTCCACCCCGGCGTCGACGTAGCCCCGGACCAGGTCCCGCACGGACTTCGCCGCCTCGAGATCGCCCCACCAGATGTGGACCGAGATCCGCAGGGTCGAGGGGTCGCGACCCGCCTCCTCGCAGCGGCGGAGCAGGTCGGGTTTCGCCTCGAGCCACTCCTTGGGCGACATGCCGTCGACGTTGAGCTCGTCGGCGTACTCCGCCGCGAGCCGCCACGTGACCTGCCGGCCGTTGCCGCCGACCATGATCGGGACGTGCCGCTGGAGCGGCATCGGATCGTTCATCGCGCCGTGGATCGAGGCCGACGGGCCTTCCGCGGTGACGCCCGGGAGCGTGCCGGCCGCGGCGTCGTGGAGCATCGCCGTGACGATCCGGAGCGTGTCCTCGAGGTGGCGAAGCCGCTCGCGCGTCTCGGGGAACTCGTAGCCGTACGCGAGCCACTCCTCGCGCTTCCAGCCTGCGCCGAGGCCGCACTCCACCCGGCCGCCGGAGATGACGTCGAGGGTCGCGATCATCTTCGCGACGAGTGCCGGGTTGCGGTAGGCGGCGCACAGGACGATGTGGCCGAGCGTCGCCCGCGAGGTCACGCCGGCGAGCGCCGAGAGGGCGACGAACGGCTCGAACGACAGCCCGAGCCCGGGCTTCGGCACGGTGTGCATGTGGTCGAACAGCCACAGCGAATCGAAGCCGAGCTGCTCCGCGCGCTGCGCGGCCGCGACCGTCCGCCGCCATGCCTCGGCGGGCTCGACGCCCGCGTACTCGCCCGTCCAGCCCTGGGGAACGATGATCCCGGCCTTCATCCCGTGACCTGCTGCATGAGCTGCTCCAGGAGGTGCGTCGCCACCGGCCCGGATTCGGGCGCCAGGTGGAACGTCGTCGGTGTCATCTGACCACCTCCCTGCCGGAACGTCCAGATCAGCGCGGCCGGACTGTGCACCCAGCCCCGCCGCCGCTCGAGCCCGACCCGCGGAGAGGTCATCGGTCGAACGACCGACGTCGATGGCCCGAGCCACGAAAAACGAGTGCGGCCCCTCGGCGAACCGACCGATGACGGGCCGCAGCTCCGGCGCGAGCCTCGATCCCGACGCCACCCGAGCGGGTGGCCTGACGGAGGAATGCGCATGGCGAAGTTCATGGACGTCCACTCGGGGTTCTTCGGCGTGACGCTGGAGCAGCTCGCCGAGGCCCACGGGCGAGACCTGGCGATCGAGGACGACGAAGGCGTGCACTTCGCAAGCGCCTGGCTCGATCCCGAGGCCGGGAAGGTCTTCTGCCTCGCGACAGGGCCCTCGAAGGAGGCCGTCCTTCGAATTCACGCGCGGGCGGGCCATCCGACCGCCGAGATCTACGAGCTCCCGGTGGAGGTGTGAGATGCGATCCCTGAACCTGCGGCGCAGCCGCGCCCTGACCGGCATCCTCGCCGGTGCCACGCTCGTCATCGCATTCGGCGGCTCGACCGTCGTCGCGGCGCCGAAGGTCGATCCCGGCGCCGACCTCGCCGCCGTCAGGCAGGCGACCAACAAGTACAAGGACCTCAACGCGGCCATCGCCGACGGCTACGTCCCGTTCTACGTCTGCGCCGAAGAGCCGGGCATCGGGACCATGGGCCAGCACTACGTGAAGCTCTCGCTCGTCGGCGATCCGAACGAGGATCCGCTCCAGCCCGAGGCCCTCGTCTACGAGCCCACCCCGAACGGCGGGGTCAAGCTCGTCGCGGCCGAGTGGGTCGTCTTCGCCTCGGTCTGGCAGGATGCCTTCGGGGCGACGACGCCGACCATCCTGGGCCAGCCGATGCTGTTCCGGCCTGCCGGCAACCGCTATGGCCTGCCCGACTTCTACGAGCGGCACGCCTGGCTGTGGCAGGGCAACCCGGACGGCATGTTCGCCGACTGGAATCCGAACGTGACCTGCCGCGGGACGGGGGACAACGGCGGCTGATCCATGCCTGATCCCGGCCGGGTGACGCTCGGCCGGGACGCTCCTCTCGGCGATCGGGCCGGTCCGCTCCGCGGGCCGGCCCTCGCCGTTGCCCCGCGCCCGCGGCGGCCGGGATGTCAGGCTCCGGCCGGAACCTCGATCCGATCGACGGTGGCCGTCCACGCCGCGACCTCGGAGCGTCGGGCGACGCCGAGCTTCGCGAGGATGTGCTCGACGTGGGCGCTGACGGTCTTGGGCGACAGGAACAGCTGCTCCGCGATCTCGACGTTCGTGTGGCCACGGGCGATGAGCCGGGCGACCTCGAACTCCCGAGCCGTCAGCGGGTGCCATGGCTCGTCGATCGCGCCATGGCTCCGGGCAACCCGCTGGAGCTCCTCGGCCCGGCTCCGGAGGGGCAGGCTGTCGAGCGCGGCCGCGGTATCGAGCACCTGCGCGATCACGGTCGCTGCCTCACCGTGGCGATTGGCACGCACCAGCGTCTGGGCCAGGTCCAGTCTCGCCCCTGACGCCTCCCAGATCCGGCCTCGGCGCGACCAGCCGTCCACCGCTCGCTCGAGGGCTTCTCGCGCCGACGTGACCTGACCGAGCGCGAGGCGCACGAGGCCCTCGCCGTGGGCGAGAGCCGCCTCTGCCATCGTCCAGCCGGCCAGGTGCCTGCGGCAGGCGTCGAGCCAGTCGCTCGCGTCCTCGGGCCGGTGCAACGCCACCGCCGCCCGCACGCCGGTGACGACGAACGGCACCAGGTAGGGCCGCTCGCCGGTCTTCCGTGCGATCTCGAGCGCCTCCTCGCAGCGGGCGAGCGCCGAGGCGGGGTTGCCGGCGATGACCTCGAGCTCGGCGAGCCCCCAGAGGGGTTGCAGGATGAGCTCGACATCATCGATCTCGCGGCCCTCGACGAGGGCGTCGCCCAGCCAGCGGCGGGCCTCCTCGACCTCGCCCCGGCCCATCGCCACGAACCCGATGGCCGGGATCGCCGTCAGCGCGCCGCGGCGGCAGCCCCGCTCCACGATCTCCTGGCGCGCGGTCCGCGCGGCGACCTCCCAGTCGCCGCCGGCCCAGGCCAGGAGGGCCGATGTCGCCGCCATCTGCTGGCGGCAGTGGGACTGCTCGACGGCATCGGCGTACTCGAGGCCCTCGCCGATGGCCAGCCGCGCCGTTTCGTAGTCCATCACCCGGGTCGCCAGGCCTGCCGCGATCCGGAAGGACGTCACGCCCACGGACTCGTAGCCGGCGGTTCGAGCCCGCTTCGCAAGGTCGATCAGCCGCGTGACGGCAGCTCCGTCCTCGCCGCGGGTCAGCGCGATCTGGGCGGCCATGAACTCGGCGTCGAGCTGCATCTCCTCGTCGCCGAGACCGACGGCGACGTCCCGATACAGCTGGTTCAGGCGACGGGATTCGTCGAAGTTGCCGGCGTCGAACTCGTTGAGCGACTGGAACGACAGCAGCTGCGACCGAGCCTCCTCGACCTCCCGACCGGGCTCGAGGCCCTCGAGCTCCGCCAACCCCTGGGCCATGAGCGCCCGCCGCGACGATACCGGGCCGATCCCCATCTTCCGCTCGGCCTGGGCGATGTCGACGAGCATGCCCGCGCCCTCCGCCGGTCGGCCGACCTCGAGGAACAGCCGCCGCGCCTCTCGAGCGGCCTCGGCGGCTTCGGCCAGTCGCTCGATCGCGGTTCCCGCCCAGGAGAACTGCCGGTAGAGCTCGGCCCGCTCCCCAGCGGGCAGGTCCGCCGGCATGTTGTCGATGGCCCGCCGGTACAGCTCCCAGGCCTCCTGGCGAGCCGATACGCGGCCGGCTTCCGTAGCGCCGCTCAGCGAGGTCCGGTAGGCCTGGGCCCGCAATCCCGCGCGCTCGTAATGGCGCGAGGCGTGGGCGATGTTCGAGGCTTCGAGGCCCATGACGAACTCGGCAGCCTGGGCGTGGAATCGCCGCAGCTGCGATGGCGGGACGTCGCCGTAGATCGCGTCGCGCAGGAGCTGGTGGCGGAAGTCGTAGTAGCCCTCGTCGACGTAGTCGAAGGGGTGGAGGATGGAGGCCTCGACGAGCGTCTCGATCGATGGCTCCAGCTCGTGGAGCGGCCGGCCGGTGACGCCGGCGAGGACCTCCGGCGTGAAGCACCGGCCGATGACGGCGCCGGCGCGGGCGACCACGCGGACATCGTCGGGAAGCCGCGACAGTCGCGCGAGCACGGCGTCGCCGATCGTGTCCGGGACGTGGGCCTCTCGGATGTGCCGTCCGTCCGTGAGGGCCTCGGGCGGCAGGGCCGCGAGGAGCTCCTCGATGTGGAGCGGGATGCCGTTCGTGCGCTCGTGGACGGCCTCGACGACCTCGCGCGGCGCGGGCAGCTCACCGCCGCGGATCAGGGTGATCGCGGTCCCCGTCTCCTCGGCGGTCAATCGCCGGAGCCGGGCCTCCTCCGCGAAGCGCTGGCTGAGCAGGCGAGCGCGCCACTCGCGATGGATGGTGTCGATCGGGAACTCATCGGCGCGGTAGCCGCCGAGCAGGAACAGCGGCACCTCGCTGACGTGCCGGGCCAGCTCGCCGATGACCTCGAGGCTCATCTCGTCGGCCCAGTGGAGGTCGTCGAAGAGCAGCATCGACGGTCGGTCGATCGCCTCGAGGATCCGGTCGGTCGTGGCCCGGACGATCACGCGACGTGCGCCGAGCCCGTCGCCGGCCGACCGGCCCTGGATCTCGAGGAGATCGTCCCGCAGCGTTCCCCACGCATCGTTGCCGCGCATCCCGACGGCCATCTCGTGGATCGAGGCCAGGGGTACCTGGTGGTCCTGCGGGGCGACGGCCCCGCCGTCGACGCGAAGCCCCGCGGCTTCGGCCTTGCGGATCGCCGCGCGATTGACCCGGGTCTTGCCGAGACCGGCCTGGCCGGACAGGAACAGCGCCCGACCGCGGCCGTGCGCTGCCTCGTAGATCAGCTCGTCGATGTGCTGGAGGACGTCGTCCCGGCCGAGGATGACGGGACAGAGCATCGATCGGGACGCGGGCATCGGTCTGGCCTCCGGTGGGCTGCCGTCGGTCTGGTTGGCTGGAGTGTAGGGAGTGGTTCAAGACCCGCCATCGGTCGGATGACCGATGGCCCAAACCGGCCGGACATACCATGCCCGGCACCGATGCTGCCGCTCGAGACGATCCGGCGGGCGCCCAAGGTGCTCCTCCATGACCACCTCGACGGCGGGCTGCGGCCGGCCACGGTCGTCGACCTCGCCCGCGAGTTTGGGTACCGCGGCCTGCCCACACAGGATCCCGAGGAGCTGGCGACGTGGTTCCGGCGGGGCGCGGACCGGAAGTCGCTCGAGCTCTACCTCGAGACGTTCGAGCACACCGTCGGCGTGCTCCAGGAGCGGGACGCCATCGTGCGGGTCGCCGCGGAGTGCGCCGAGGACCTCGCCGCGGACGGCGTGATCTACGCCGAGGTCCGCTACGCGCCGGAGCTCTCCACGGAGCGTGGGCTGACGCTCGACGAGGTCATCGAGGCGAACCTCGAGGGTTTCGCGATCGGCGCGGATGGCGCCGCCGCCGCGGGCCGCCCGATCGTGCTGCGCGTCCTCGTGACCGCGATGCGCCAGGCGGCTCGATCGGTCGAGGTCGCCGAGGCGGCCGTTCGCTGGCGCGATGCCGGTGTCGTGGGCTTCGACATCGCCGGCCCCGAGGCCGGCTACCGCCCGACGCGGCATCTCGAGGCGTTCGACTACATCCGCCACGAGAACTTCCACATCACGATCCACGCCGGCGAGTCGTTCGGGCTGCCCTCGATCTGGGAGGCGCTCCAGTTCTGCGGCGCCGAGCGCCTTGGCCACGGCGTCCGGATCGCCGACGACATCGAGGTCCGGCCCGATGGCGTGCTCGGGCTCGGCCGCCTCGCGGCCTTCGTCCGCGATCGCCGGGTCCCGCTCGAGATGTGCCCGACCTCGAACGTCCACTCCGGGGCGGTCGCCTCGATCGAGGACCACCCGTTCGATCTGCTCCGGCGCCTCCGCTTCCGGGTCACGGTCAACACCGACAACCGGCTCATGTCGAACGTCAGCCTGTCCGGCGAGTTCGCGGCGCTCGATCAGGCCTTCGGCCTGGGCCTCGGCGAGATGGAGTGGCTCACGCTGAACGCGATGAAGTCCGCGTTCGCGCCGTTCGACGAGCGCCTCGGGCTCATCAACGAGGTCATCAAGCCGGGCTACGCGCGCCTCCGGGATGCGGCCGTGCGCGTCGCGCCGCATCCGCTCGTCGCGGCGCCCTAGCGACCGCGCGACCCCGTTGCTCAGCGCGCCAGCGGCGCGACGGGATTTGATCCGCTGGCCGGCGCTGCGCCGGTGACGCCGCTGGCCCAGGCGGCGATCTCCGCGCGCCGGGCCACGCCGAGCTTGGCGAGGATGTGCTCCACGTGGGCACTCGCGGTCTTGGGCGAGATCCCGAGCTCGTCCGCGAGCTCGGCGTTGGTCATGCCCTCGGCGATCTTCCGCGCCACCTCGAACTCCCGCGTCGTGAGCGGATGCCACGGCTCGAGCTCCTCGCCGCGCCCGCGGGCCACACGCGACAGCTGGGCGGCACGAGCCACGAGGGGCTCGCTGCCCATCCTGGTTGCCGCGCGCCCGACCTCCCGGATGAGCACGACGGCATCCGCGTAGCGGTTCGACCGGAGCAACGCGCTGGCCAGGTCGAGCCGGGCCCAGAGGGATTCCCAGCGACGGCCTCGCGTCTCCCACAGCTCGATCGCCGATTCGAGGGCCACCCGAGCGGCCGTCGTGGCGTTCTCGGCCAGGCGGACCAGGCCGGTCGCGTGCAGGATCGCGGGCTTCGCGATCTCCACGCCCGGTCCGATCGCCCGCTTGAACTGCTCGAGATAGCGCGCCGCAGCCTCGGGCCGTCCGGCCGCCTGATGGGCTCGCACGCCGGTGACGGCAAATGGCGCGATGAACGTCCACTCGGCGCCCTCGCGGGCCAGCTGCAGGGCCGCATCGGACAGCTGGGCCGCGCCCTCGGGATCACCGGTGACGAGGGCTGCTTCGGCGAGGCCCCACTGCGCCGGGAGGAGCAGGTCGAGCCGTTCCGCCAGGCGACCGAACTCGGCGGCCGGGACGAGATACGCCTCGGCCTCGCGGCGGCGGCCCCGGCCGGCTTCCACGTAGCCGAGCGCCCATTGCGCGATCGCCCGCGAACCGCCGTCGCCTGGGTCGCTCAGGGCCTGGCCGCCCTGGGCGATGGCGTCGTCCCAGCGCCCCTCCGCCCACCGGACCAGGGCTTCCATCGACTCGAGCCAGCCGCCGCAGAAGGTCTGCTCCACGGACGCGCTGTACCGGAGCCCTTCGTCGACGCCGATGCTGGCCGCCCGGTAGTCCAGGGCCCGGATGGCCGAGAGCGACAGGTGGCGATAGCAGGAGACGCTGGAGTCCTCGTCACCCGCGGCCCGAACCACCGTCCCGATCGATCGAAGGGCTGCGAGGCCCTCCTCCACGCGGCCGTCCATCACGTCCAGCTGGGCCAGGTACGTGTCGATCCAGTTGCCGCCGGATGGCCCGTTCGCCCGTACGCCAACCTCCTGGGCTTCCAGCAGCAACCGCCTCGCCTCGGCGGATCGATTGGCGTCCTGCTCGGCGACCCCGAGGAACGCGAGGCAGGTCATCCGCAGCGTCTCCAGCTCCGGGCTTGGCGGCGCGGCTTCGATCTCGTTGTAGATCCGGCGCGCCTCGTCGCGTCGGCTCGTGACGCCGTGGCCGTCGCGCCGAGCGATCATCGCCACCGTCAGCGATGCCTCGATCGCGCCGAGGTGGTCGCCGATGCGCAGCGCGATCTCGCGCGCCCGGGTCGCGAAGTCCGTCGCAAGGGCATTCGAGTCGACATTGCCCGCCGCCTCGGCGAACTGGAGATAGAGCCGGATTCGCTCGACGTCGGGGAGGGTGGCCGGCATGTTGCCGATCGCCCGGCTGAAGAGCTCGAAGGCTTCCCGGTGCGACGCCATCGCCTGCGCCTGCGTGGCCGCCACGCGGGCCGTCTGGAATGCCTCGTCCGTCAGGCCGGCTCGCTCGTAATGCAGCGAGGCGTGGATCGTCGAGGCTCCCTCGAGCTGGCCGCCGAACTCGGCGGCCCGGGCGTGGAAGCGACGGCGCTCGCCCGCCGGCACGGACCGGTAGATGGCGTCGCGCAGGAGCTGGTGCCGGAAGTCGAACTGGCGGTTGTCGCGGACGGCATCGAGGACGTCGTTGTCGACGAGCTCCTGGATCGGATCGTCCAGCGACTCGACCGGCAGGTTCAGGACGCCGGCCAGCGCAACCGGCACGAACGACCGGCCCAGCACGGCCCCGGCCCGGGCCACGGCCTGGGCGTCCGCGGAGAGTCGGCCGATCCGACTGAGCGTGGCGTCCTCCAGCGTGTCGGGCACCGCGGCCTCGCGAATCGCGCGACTGTCGGCGAGGTGCTCGCGGCCGAGGGCGCTGAGGAGCTCTTCGACGTGGAGCGGGACGCCGTCCGTCCG